>JAQGPE010000463.1 GCA_028293225.1 Akkermansiaceae bacterium
CGGACTTCTGATTCCACGGGCTCAGCTCTGCCTGTAGCTCCGAAAAAATCGACTGCCGGCTCGGATCATCCCGGCTCTCCGGCCCCATCGCCAGCGATCCCGGTTTCAGCCGCTGCGATAACAGCGCCTGCTTCGCCCCGTCTGATTCAAACCCATCTCGCCGGGATTTCCATCTCAGGCGTGATCTTCGACCAGCGCACCCACCATCTCCAGGTTGCCGACCAGTCCGGCGGGCCCGGTTCGAAATGGCCGGACGCCCAGGCGGCGGGGCTCGCCTACGGCGGGATCGCCGCGGTGAACGCGGGCTTTTTCACCCCGGAAGGCGCACCACTCGGCCTGGTGATGTCGCAGGGCAAAC
The DNA here is from genome assembly GCA_028293225.1 of Akkermansiaceae bacterium. Taxonomy (GTDB): domain Bacteria; phylum Verrucomicrobiota; class Verrucomicrobiia; order Verrucomicrobiales; family Akkermansiaceae; genus Haloferula. Next base: position 359 of record JAQGPE010000463.1, read on the forward strand.
GCAGCGGTTCTTTGAACCGCTCCTCGCTGGGTGCGGGCTTTGCGATCGGCGGAGGCAGTTCCGCCCTGATCCGCCGCGAACACTGGTCGAACGCCTTTGAGGCCGTGCAAAGCGGCCCCTTTCTGCTCGAAAACGGCCGCTCGCCTGGCGGCCTCAGCCAGGTAACCTCGACGGCCCGCACCTTCATCGCCACCGATGGCAGCGGTCGCTGGATCATCGCCCGCACCGGTCCCTGTTCGCTGGAAGGTCTTGCCTCCGCGCTGAACGGCGCGAGTCTGGACGGGATGAAACCGGTCACGGTCCTGAATCTCGACGGCGGCCGCTCCTCTGACCTCTGGGTTGCCGCTTCCGTCGCAGGCGGCCCCTTGCATGAACGTCCGATGTGGAACAAACCGGTCCGGAACTTCCTGGTGCTGGTGCCTCAATCCTCATGAAAGCGCTGCGACCCTCCCTGCTCCTGTTGCTGCTGCTTTCCGCACTGCCCGCCGCGGCAGGCCAGCATGAGCGCTTTGAAATGCCCCTCGCTCCCGGTGGCAGGGCCGCCACGGTGCATGTCTACCTTTTCGACGATCGCGACGAGACACTCCAGGTCGCGATTCGCCCGGAGAAGGAGAAGGAAGGCGAGACCCCCATGGACCTCGGCAAGGCCTGCAGCGACGCGCGCGCTTCGGCGGGGATCAATGGCGGCTTCTTCGACTATCTGGGCGAGCCGCTTGGCCTGGTGATCGCCTCCGGCACGCCGACCGGGAAGGTCAATCTCAGCTCCACCCTGACCAGCGGACTGGTGGTGCGCGAGGGCGACGGGCTGTCGCTGAGAAAGGCCAAGGAATACGACTTTGCCACTGCCAAGCCCTCCCAACTCATCCAGACCGGGCCCTTTCTGGTGGAAGAAAGCAAGGGGTTGGTTGACCTGCAGCCGTCCCGCTTTGCGCGGCGCAGCGTGATCCTGACCGATGGCGGCCACCGCTGGGCGATCGCCTTCTTTCCCAGCGCGACGCTCGACGGTCTGGCAAAAGCGCTGGAGAAACCGGGAGCTTTCAAACCCTTCCAGCCGCGCACGGCCCTCAATCTCGATGGCGGCTCCTCCTGTGGCTTCTGGACCTTGAGACCGGGCGGTTATGTGTTCTATTTGAAGGAAATTTCGAAAGTCCGGGATTTCCTGCTCGTAGTCCCCAAGGCGGTCGACCAGCCGCTGATCAAGCCGTGACGGCCGTGTCACGGAATGCGCTTGGACAGCACGATCCCGTGGTGTATGTCTTGCGCGGAGTCTCCTCCTGTCCCGTCCCCACATGAAACTCTTCTGCAGTGCCGTTCTGGGTTGTGCGCTCGTTTCCTGCGCCCAGATGAAAACCTTCAAGGAGGCTACGGTTCAGAAGGCCGGGAAGTTTTCCAATTCGGTCGCGGGGCTGATGCCGGGCCGCAGTTCGATCCCGATCGTGAAGCCGCGTCAGGGGGAAATGCGCGATCTGAAGACCGGCACGGAGCAGGCGATTGCTTTCGAAAAAACCAAGAAGAGCCGCCCATGGTCATTTGGCGGCATGTTTGGCGGCGGACCTGCCGACTTCGAGGAACCGCTTCTGCCAGTGACCGCGACTCCTCTCGATGGGGATCTGCTGCCGCCGAAAGTGCACTGAGCCCGGCGCTACAATCAGCGCAACCATGTGACCGTGAGTCATTGACCGCGGATTCCGGGCAGCGTTACAACTGTGGCATATTGTCGATCCTCTTGACCTCCGTCATGGTCGGCGGGTGACGAATGGCGAGATCGATGCGGGTGGCGGCCTGAATGAAGAAGAAGTGCGGCGGCGGCATATCCTGCCGAAGGCGCTGGTGGTGGGAATCGTGGCGGGACTGATCGCGTCGGCGTTCCGGTTGATCCTGAACTGGTCGGAAGATCAGCGCATGGAACGGATGAGCCATTTCCATGGCATCCCCGCGCTGCTGCTGTGGATGCTGCTCGGAGCCCTGGGTGGTGGCCTGGGCCTCTGGATGGTCCGGCGTCTCGCCCCGGAAGCGGCGGGCAGTGGCATTCCTCACCTGCAGATGGTCGTCCAAGGGCAGAAGACCCTGAACTGGCGGCGACTGCTGCCGGTGAAATTCGTCGCCGGCGTGCTGGGAATCGGCAGTGGGATGACGCTGGGCCGTGAAGGGCCGACGATCCAGATGGGTGGCGCCAGCGGCCTGATGGTCGCCAACTGGTTCCGGGTGAAGCCGGGCGGCGGCGAACGAAAAGCGCTGATCAGTGCCGGCGCGGGTGCCGGTCTGGCGGCGGCTTTCAATTCTCCGCTGGCGGGTCTGATTTTCGTGCTGGAGGAGTTGCAGGGGAACTTCACTCCGGTGGTCTTCGTGGCGGCCTTTCTGGCCTCGGTCTCGGCGGACGTCGTGAGCCGGCTGCTGGTCGGGGAAAAGCCGGTCTTCGACCTGGAAGCGGTCTCGTCCGGGTCGGGCGCGTATGAGCTGCCCTTTGCCCTCCTGCTTGGTCTTTTCGCCGGCGGACTGGGGATTCTCTTCAATCGCAGCCTGCTCGGGAGCCTGGATGGGTTTGACCGCTTCACGAAATCGAAGTGGCTGGGTGGAGCACTGGCCGGAATGGTGGCGGGAATCGCAGGCTGGTACATGCCGCACCTCTCCGGCAGCGGCGGGGCGCTGGCCGACCAGGCGATCGCCGGGCATATCGCCATCGCGGTCCTCCCCGCCCTGCTGATCGCGCGTTTTTTCCTGACCATGGTTTGCTACGGTTGCGGCACCGCGGGCGGGATCTTTGCGCCCATGCTGGTGATCGGGGCGCTGGGCGGCCTGCTCTTCGGTCATGGAGCGAACCATTTTTTCCCTGGCTGGATCCCGCATCCGGAGACTTTCGCGGTCCTGGGAATGGGGGCGCTTTTTACCGCGGTGGTCCGCGCTCCTCTCACCGGGATCGTCCTGATGGTCGAAATGACCGGCAAATACCACTTCATGCTGCCGCTGCTGGTCTGCTGTCTGGCCGCGTATGGAGTGGTCGAAATGACCGGCTGCCCGCCGATTTACGATGCCCTGCGGCGGCGTTCCGCGGCCTTGGCGCCAGCGACCTGAGCGTGCTTTCCAGCGCGATGGGTGATTCGGGCGTTGGCAAATGCGCGGGGATGCCCTACCCCTCGCCGCGCCATGCTGAAAGCCGGAATCGTCGGACTGCCGAATGTCGGGAAGTCCACCCTCTTCAATGCCGTCACCCGTACCCGCAAAGCGGAGGCGGCCAACTATCCCTTCTGCACCATCGACCCCAACGTGGGGATCGTGATGGTTCCGGATGAGCGGCTGGCTGTGCTGTCGAAGATCTCCGGCTCCCAGAAGCTGATCCCGACCGCGATCGAGTTCGTCGACATCGCCGGTCTGGTCAAGGGCGCCTCCGAGGGCGCCGGCCTAGGCAACCAGTTCCTGGCGAACATCCGTGAGACCGATGCGATCGTGCAGGTGGTGCGCTGTTTCGAAAACGACGACATCATTCATGAACTCGGCTCCGTGGACCCGATCCGCGACATCGAGATCATCAACGCCGAGCTGATCCTTTCCGACATCGCCGCGATGGAAAAGCGCCGCGTGTCCCGTGAAAAGAAGGCCAAGGGCGGAGACAAGGAGTCGAAGGCCGAAGTCGAGCTGATGGACAAGCTTCTCCCTCACCTCAACGAGGGCAATCCCGCGCTGAACCTGCCACTCTCCGACGCCGAGCGCGAGATCCTGAAGGGCTTTTTCCTGCTTTCCGACAAACGCACGATCTTCGCCTGCAACGTGGCGGAGGACGAACTGGGCGGAGCTCAGGCCGATCCGGATTCCCATCCGATGGTCGCGAAGGTCCGCAAGTATGCCGCAGAGGCCCACGGTGCCGAAGCGGTGGTGATCTCAGCCCGCATCGAGGAAGAGCTGATCGACCTCGATCCCGCCGATGCCAAGGAACTGCTTGCCGAAATGGGGGTGCACGACTCCGGCGTTTCCTCACTGATCCGTGGCGTCTATCATCTTCTCGGTCTGCGCACCTACCTGACCACCGGGGAAAAAGAAACCCGCGCATGGACCATCATTTCGGGCGACAAGGCCCCTGCCGCGGCAGGCGTGATTCACACGGATTTTGAGCGCGGCTTCATCGCGGCCGAAATCGTTCATTACGACGACCTCGTCGCCGCCGGTTCCAAGCATGCTGCCAAAGAGGCGGGCAAGCTCCGCATCGAAGGCAAGGAATACGTGGTCAAGGACGGCGACGTGGTCGAGTTCCGCTTCAACGTCTGAAGAAGCGGAACGGCCGTCTGCGGTTCTCACGTGCAACCGCGGATCAGGAAGAGAATCAATAGCACGGGAATCGGGATTCCGAGGGCCCACAGCAGCACCCAGCCGATTGCGCCCTTATCCAGTTTCGATCCCTGTTCCCTTGGTGTTTTGATTTTCATATGGGTAGTGGTTTCTCCTCTCCATTGCAGGGGGTGGACCACTTGCCCATCACGACATCAAGACACTCTACCTGAGCGATTTAGGTAAGATCGGACTTTCTGATCACCCGGCAAAATTCGCGGGCCCATCTAGCAGAACGCCCGGCGCCGCTTCGTCGCGTTGCGAATTGCCCTCTTCACTTTTCCCGGTCGAGAGCTGGTTCAGCCATTCGGTGAAGAAAGCCCGGTAGCGTGCCATTCCTCCGCGTCCAACCTCCGCGGTCTGGTGGCGGAGATCACGAGGATCGAGTCCGGCTCCGGCGATCTCACAGGCGTGGCCGATCAGCCAGGATTCGATGCCCTTGACCGCATCGACCTCGGCGTGGAATTGCAGACCCAGCACATGATGACCGACGGAGAACGCCTGCTGCGCGCAAGCGTCGGTCATCGCCAGATGCCTCGAGCCCGGTGGCAGGTCCAAGGTGTCACCGTGCCAATGGAGCACCGGCAGTCCTTCGAGGTGGCGCAGCGGCGAACGGCTGCCGGCCTCAGTGAGAGCAAGCGGCGCCCAGCCGATTTCCTTGATGCCTGAGGGGAAGACTTCGGCACCGAGCGTGGTCGCGATCAACTGCGCACCGAGGCAGATGCCGAGGGTCGGCATCTCCCGGGCGAGACGCTGCCGCAGGATCTCGATTTCCTTCGCAAGAAACGGATAGCGGTCGGACTCGTAGACCCCGATCGGGCCGCCAAGAACGACGAGAAGATCCGGCCCGAGAGGATCGAAGGCCGCCAGATCCTCTGTCCAGACGTCCCAGTAGCGGATCACGTGGCCGGTCTCTTCCAATGGTGCCGCCAGGAGACCCAAGTCCTCAAATCCGACGTGCCGGAGCACCCATGCCGTCCTCGTTTTTTCCATAGGATCCATGAAGTCGCTGTTGCGGCCTTCATCTCTGCGGATCCCGGGCCAATACGGAAGAAAAATGCCGGAGCATCACTACCGCGCTTCTCGGGATCCCGGCCGGACTACTCCTTCTCCACCTTCGCCGGACCGGTGGCGATGGCCGCGCTGCTGCTGAGCCGGATCAAATCGCCGAGGATCTGAAGGCTCTCGCGTTTCTGAGGATCGAGGGCGCTGGGCCACTTCGGCGTCTCATCGAAGGGATCGTTGCCAGCCTGCGGATAGCGGGTGCTGGCGCGGATCTTTTCCGCCGGATCAACCTTGCGCAAAGGAGCCTCCTTGGTGAGGTCATCGAGGGTGAGCTCGTAGAAGGTCATGGTATCCTTGTCCTGCTTCTCGATTCCGGCGAAGCGGGTCTTGCGCTCGTCGTTGCGGGCGCGGCGGACTTTCTCGTCTTGGTCGATCTCCTTCTCGCGCTCGGCAAGATTGAGGGAGACGCGGTTGGTCCGGGTGCGCTCCTTCGACTTGGCGATTTCCTCGCTGATGTAGGTGAAGTCCTTTGAGGCGGCGATGCGGGATTCACTGAGGGTCTTGAGCTGAGGAATGAACAGGTGCTCGCGGTCCAGCGGCCGGAACTCCGGGGCGGGACGGATCAGGTCGTGTTCCAGTGGGTAGGAGAGGAAGGTCTCGCCGATTTCCAGACCTTCCATGCGGCCGGGCAGCTTCAGGTCCGGGACCACACCGAGGTTCTGGGTGGAGGAACCGGAGGGACGGTAGAACTTCTGGATCGTGACCTTCAGCGTGCCGGCATCCTTCCGGGGCGAGAAAATCGGGATCATGTTGCCGATGTCCTTGGTCTCCTGGACGGTGCCTTTGCCGAAGGTCGACGAGTCGCCGAGGATCACGGCGCGGTTGTCGTCCTGCAGGGCGCCGGCGAGGATTTCGCTGGCCGAGGCGCTGCTCTTGTCGGTCAGCACGACCATGGGACCGTCATAGATCGGAACCTTGGTTTCCGATTCCTTGACCTGGATCTTGCCAATGGCGTCGCGGACCTGCACGACCGGACCGGGCTTGGTGAACAGGCCGGTCATGCGCCGTACTTCCTCCAGGGAGCCGCCGCCGTTGAGACGGATGTCGAACAGGAGACCATTGATGTTTTCCTGCTTCAGGCGCTGCAGCAGCTTCTCGACGTCCACGGAACTGCGGACCTGCCAAGTCTGGAAATCGGCGTAGAAGGAAGGCAGGATGATGACACCGAGGCGGACGGAGTCGCCTTCGCCGCGCTTGATGTCGATGACCTCCGCGCTGGCCTGCTCGTCCTTCAGCTCGACCTTGTCGCGCTTGATGGTGACGAGCGAGGTCTGGCCGGGAGCGCCGTCGGCGGGCTGCACCTTCAGCGTGACATCGGAGCCTTCCTGGCCGCGGATGAAATCGACCACCTTGTCGATCTTCATGAACATGATGTCGATCATCTCCTGCGGCCCGGCCTCGCCATCGGGATCGACGGCGATGACCCGGTCGTTCAGCTTCAGCTTGCCCTGCTTGTCGGCAGGGCCGCCGGGAACGACCGCGGTGATCTTGGTGGCGCCATCATCGTCCGGCTCCATCCGGGCGCCGATGCCGACCAGTTCATTGCGCATGGAGTCGCGGAACTTGTCCATTTCGCGGGCGCTGAGGTAGTCGGTATGCGGGTCGAAGGACTGGGCCACCGCGCTCAGAAACAGGGCGGCGACATCCTCGGGACCCGCGTCGATGGTGACGCTGTGAAGGTAACGCTCGTAGCGGACGGCGAGCTTCTCCTTGGGAGAGAGCTCCTTGGTCGTGGAGGCAGGCTTTTCCTTGCCGGCGTTCCGGGCGTCGAGGCGTTTCTGACGCAGCGTCTCGGAGAGGAGAGCGTCCTTGATCTGGCCTCTCCAGATCACCGACGCCTCCGCCTCATCGCGGGGCCAGGAGGCGTTCTTGCGGCTGAGGAGGATGTTTTCCTCCGTGGTGAAATCGAAGGTCTCAGAGGCGAGCACCTGCTTGGCTTCGGCGACGCGGGTTTCGACGCGCTTCTTGAAAACGTCGTAGATGACGTTGGCCGCCTTCATGCTCTCCTGCTGGAGCAGCATGGCGTCCATGCGATCGCCATAGTCGTGCTTGAAGGTGTCGATGTCCTGCTGGGTGAAGTACGAATGGGTGGGATCGAGATTCACCAGATAGAGATCCAGGAAGCGGGGCGCGAGCTTCGAGAAGGACGAACGGGCGAAATGCGAGTTCTGGAGCAGGATCGACATCTGCTTGCCGACTTCATCGAAATTGGCCTGCTGGGCGCAGGCGGAGAGAACCGTGGAAGATAAAATGGCCGCGGCAGCGGCATTCCGGATGCGGGACATGTTCATCAAAGTTCGGATTCTCTCGTCTCGAGCGGGGCGGGCAGGCGTGCCCACAGTGATCAGAGCGATGCAGGCGCCCCCCGTTGCCTAAAGCGGTTTTACGTTTCCGCAAGCGAATGGATGCCGGAAAGCGGCCCGGGAGGCGATGCGAAAACTTCCGGAAATGCGCTCCCAAGTGACAACGCAGGGATGCTTGGGTTTTGAGTTGCAGAACCTTCTGAAAAGGAGTCGGTAGCAAAGCGGTAAAATTCAACAATTCACCTCCCTCCTCCATGAAACTGAGAATTTCCGCTATCCTGGCCGCCGCACTCTTCGTTCCTGCCGGTCTTCACGCCCAGGGCATCATCCTGGGAACCAATCTGCTCATCGACGGCGACGCCGAATCAGCGACCGGCGCTCCGGAAGGCAATGCTGTGGTGGCCGCACCAGGCTGGACCACCACCGGGAATGCCACGGTGGGAATCTATGCCGCCGATTCCTCCTCCGACAGCATCCCGGCCCTCAACAGTCCCGGACCGAAAAACCGCGGAGTGAATCTTTTCACCGGCGGCCCGGACAATGAAACGTCGTCCTTTTCACAACTCGTCAGTGTTTCATCGGTCTCCGCCCGGATCGATGCCGGGCAGTTGTCCGCAGCGTTGTCAGCCTACCTGGGCGGCTTCGATTCCCAGGAGGACAACGCCACGGTGACAGCCACCTTCCTGAACGGAACCGGGGGAACGATTTCTTCGGTTTCGCTACCCGCCATTACCGCCGCGGATCGCGACAGCATCACCGGCGTCCTGCTCCGGAGCGCCACAGTAATCGTCCCGCCGCTGACGCGGGTCATCTCGGTGGTCCTCTCCTTCACCCGCACCGATGGCTCCTACAACGACGGCTACGCGGACAACCTCTCACTGGTTCTCTCGCCTGTGGTGCCGGTGCTGGCAATCGCGCATGAATCGGGCGGCATGAAGGTCTCCTGGCCGTCGATCATCAACCAGACCTACGAAGCGCAATGGTCGGGCGACCTCATCACTTGGACAGATCTCGCCAACGGTGCCGTTACCACCGGAACCGGCGCGGCACTGTCTTTCCTGGATCCCTCTCCCACCGCTTCCCGCCGATTTTACCGGCTCCTGCTCCCTTGATAGGATGGTTGACGAAATGGAGAAAACGACGATCTCCGCTATCTGAGCCGGGTTCACCAACCACCCGTGCCTGGTCCTTTTTGAAAGGAAAGGCGTGCTGGCAAAGCTCAAGAGCAAGGTTCTCCCAACGCTCACGGAGGTCGATGAAGCAAGTGCCTTCCTCGAAGAGAACCGCATCGCGTTGCTGTGAGCGTGCTCAGGACGAGCGCTTCAGGCAGGCTTCCAGACGATCGAAATTCTGCTCATTCGCCTGAGTGATGAAGCCGCGTAATTCCTCCTTTTCCTTCGGGAGGACCATCTGCCACGTCAGCCGAGTGCGGCCGCCGAGATCCTCATAGAGCATGGTCATCGTGAACTCGTGTCCGGAACTGAGATGCTCCAACACGATGCTCCGCTGCGGCGCCACCCCGGTGAACCGCGAGTGGTTCGGATAGTCCGTGCCATCCGGCCCGTGCAGGACGAAAACCCATTCACCGCCGACCCGGAAATCGAACTCGCTGAAGGTGCTGGTGAAGCCTTCCGGTCCCCACCATGTCGCAAGTTTTTCCGGATCGCTGAAGGCCGCGAAGACAGCATCCGGCGGATAGGAAAATACCCGCGTGTTGACGATCTCCAGAGGGTGGTCGGTAGCCATGGATGTCAGGAACTTACTGTACCTCGTAGACGAAGTCCTTATTCTCCACCGTGATGCCAACGCGCTTCACCTCTTCGCCGCGGAAGACGGCGTCGAGCAGGCGGCGGCCGATCTCAGGCAGCATGGTATTGGTGAGGATGGAATCGATCACGCGGGCGCCGCTGTCGGCATCCTTGCAGCGCTCGAAGACCAGATCGACGACGTCGTCGCCGTAAGTGAACGGGATGTTCTTGCCGGACTCGACGCGCTTTTTGATCCGGTTGAGCTGGAGACGGATGATCAGCTTCAGGTTTTCCCGCGACAGCGGATAGTAGGGGATCGTCACCAGGCGTCCGATGAGGGCCGGCGGGAAGATCTGCAGCAGCGGCTTCTTCAACGCTTCGTTGAGAGCTTCCGGTTCCGGGGCCAATTCGGGATCGGAGCACATGCTCATCAGCAGGTCGGTGCCGGCGTTGCTGGTCAGCAGGATGATCGTGTTGCGGAAGTCGATGTAGCGGCCCTCGCCGTCCTCCATGAAGCCCTTGTCGAAAACCTGGAAGAAGATCTCGTGCACATCCGGGTGGGCCTTCTCCACTTCGTCCAGGAGGACCACGGAGTACGGCCGGCGGCGTACGGCCTCGGTGAGGACGCCGCCCTCCCCATAGCCGACGTAGCCGGGAGGCGCGCCCTTCAGCGTGGAAACCGTGTGGGCTTCCTGGAATTCGCTCATGTTGATGGTGATGACATTCGTCTCACCGCCGTAGAGCGCTTCAGCCAGGGCCAGCGCGGTCTCGGTCTTGCCGACGCCGCTGGTGCCGGCGAGCAGGAAAACGCCGATCGGCTTGGAAGGATTATCGATGCCGGCGCGGGCGGTGACGATGCGCTTGGCGATCATCTCAAGCGCATGGTCCTGGCCGATGACGCGGGTCTTCAGGCGCGCGGGCAGATTGAGGATCGTCTCAATCTCGTCGCGGACCATCTTGCCGAGCGGAATGCCGGTCCAGTCGGACACCACGCTGGCGACCACGTGCTCGTCCACCACCGGGGAAATAAGCGGGGTCTCGCCCTGCAGCTGGGCCAGCTCGGCCTCGAGCTTCTTCACTTCCGTGGCATCGCTGCTTTCGTCGGCGGCGACCTTGGC
>JAQGPE010000470.1 GCA_028293225.1 Akkermansiaceae bacterium
CTTCGCGGCGACCCTTTCCATCTCAATGGAAACGGGCACGGGGGCGCTTTCCCTGCGATTTTGGAGCACCTGGTGCGCCAGCGCGGCCTGCCCGGCGGGGAAAATCTGGAGAATTTCCTGCGTCCGAAGCTCCGCGACCTGTCGGATCCTTTTGAAATCCCGGAAATGCGGCTGGCGGTTGACCGCATCCTCCAGGCCGTGGACGCGGGTGAGGAAATCTGCATTTACGGCGACTACGACGTCGACGGGGTCACTTCCGTCGCCGTGATGCGACGAATTCTTCACGCTTACGGGGTTGTGCCGCGGCATTTCATCCCGAAGCGCAGTTCGGAGGGCTATGGCCTGAGCACCGCCGCGCTGGCCCGCTGCATGCAGGAGGGCGTGAAGCCGCACCTGCTGATCGCCGTCGACTGCGGCACCGTCTCGGTCGATGAGGTCGCCGCCCTGCGCGCCGATGGGGTGGACGTGATCATCGTCGACCACCACGAGCCCAGCCCGCGCGGCCGGCCGGATGCCGTCGCTCTGGTGAACCCGAAATGCGGTGGCGGCCCGACCTATCTCTGCGCCGCCGGGGTCTGCTTCAAGCTCGGCCACGCGCTGCTGAAAACGCGGCCGGTCGAGGGCTTCGACCTCAAGGAACTGCTGGAACTGGTCGCTGTGGCCACCATCGCCGACATCGTCCCGATGATCGGGGAGAACCGCCTGCTGGTCCGCCACGGCCTGAAACGTCTGCCCCAGACGCTCAATCCCGGTCTCCAGGCCCTCCAGGAAGTCGCGGGGATGAATGGCAAGGCCACCTCCATGGACGTCGGCTTCCGCATCGGCCCGCGCCTGAATGCGGCCGGCCGCATGGACATGCCGGAGGACGCGCTGGAAACCCTGCTCACCGATTGCCGCCGCCTGGCCCGCAGCCTGGCGGAGAAGCTGGACGACTACAACCGGCGCCGCCAGGCCCACGAGAACCAGATCCGCCGTGAGGCCCTGGAAATGCTCGCCGCCGGCTTCGATGCGGCCAAGGACCCGGTGATCGTGCTCGGCTCGCGTGCCTGGCACCCCGGCGTGGTCGGCATCGTCGCCTCGCGCCTGATGCGCCAGTATCATAAACCGACCTTCATCATCGCGATCGACGAGGACGGCGTCGGCAAGGGCAGCGGCCGCAGCATCGAGGGCGTCTCGCTGGTCCAGGCCATCCACGCCTGCCGCGACCACCTGCTGGCCGGCGGTGGCCACGACATGGCCGCGGGGCTGTCGATCGAGGAAGGCCGCATGGACGCCTTCCGCAGTCAGTTTTCCGAATACGTGTTGGGTAACACCAGCCACGACCAGCGCCGGCCAAAGCTGTGGGTGGATGCGGAGATCGCCTTCGACCAGCTCTCCCTGGAGTTCCTGGCCGACTACGAGCTGCTGCAGCCCTTCGGCAATGGCAATCCGCAGCCGGTCTTCATCGCTCGCAAGGTCCACCTCAGCCGTCCGCCGGTGCACATGAAAAACCAGCACCTGCGCCTCCAGCTCCGCCAGGGCTACCACGAGCAGGACGCGGTCTTCTTCGGCGGCGGCGAACTGGCCCTGCCGGACCCGCCGTGGGACATCGCTTTCACCATCGACCGCAACTCCTTCCGCGGCCGGACGACTTTGCAGATCATTTTGCAGGACGTGCGGGCGTCGGCGTGAGGACGGCTTTGTGCCGCCTGCGCTTGCGAAGATCTTTGATCCAGGAGCACATGGCCCACAAAAGAGCTGCCAGGCAGAGCCCTAGCAGCAGAGTCTCCATCTTGGCTTCGAGAGGTTCCCGAACCACTACTGCATCGGCAGGATCGGCAGGGTTGTAGAAGACGGTGGGAGGATGCTCAGGGAGGCTGGTGTGAAGCACCGGACCGTGAGCGCTGACGGCCTGACCCCGATAGTGGATGCCATTCACCGCGTAAGTGTAGTCCGCGGAGGTCCATGTTTCGTGCCGGATATAGCAGCCCAGATTCTTGCTGTACGATTCCACGGAATGATCCACATTCCGAATCGATACCTCGGCGGGGATCTCGATCCACTGCTCGACGTTGCGGTAGTGGTGCCAATTTTCAAAAAGGCATGCCGTAACAAAAGGAAACGAGGCCGCCATGAAAATCATGAACGCCACGCCACTCCAATCCATCAGGCAGACGAAGAAATTTGGTCGCGGCTTGCTCATCCGGGGCAGCGTGTTTTCTGCCAGAAAAAGGCTGGGTGGGCGATTCCTCAACCCGCCTTTGATTCCACTATGCCGCTTGCCTGCGTTTCATGTTTTCCTTGGCGCGAAACCCATCTGAGAAGCAGGGACCACTGAATCGACCCTCAAGTCCAGCGTCTGGAGGTCTTCCAGTCTCACGTCTTCCATCCCACCTTTCCTTTGACTCATCCCCAACCTGCCGGACCGTGTCCGGATGAGCGCAACCCAAGATCTCTCCTCCGCGGACGCCGTCAAAAAACTCCGTGAGCTGGTGAAAGCCGGCCCGACCTGCATGTTCGCCAGTGAGCTGACCTCCATCCCTTTTCACGTCTGCCCGATGGAAACCCAGCAGGTCGACGACCAGGGCAATCTCTGGTTCTTCAGCGGCGCCGACAGCGACCATAACGCCCAGATCGCCATCGATCCGCGCGTGCAGCTGATCTTCAGTAATCCTGGCAGCTACGAATATCTCACCGTCTTCGGCGAAGCGGAGATTTCCCGCGATGCGGCGAAGATCGACGAACTCTGGAGCAAGATGGTCGAGGCCTGGTTCCCGTCCGGAAAGGACGACCCGAACCTGCGCCTGGTGCGCGTGCGGCCGGGCATCGCCCACTACTGGGCCACCAAAAACGGCAAGGCCATTTCGCTGGTGACCATGCTCGTCGCCGGCATGACCGGGAAAGTGCCGGACATCGGCGTGACCGGCGACCTCAAGGTCTAGCCCTACCGGCAGGCGCTGCGGAAAGGCCGCGCCCGCCGCGGAGGCCGGCGATTTCAGACGTGCAGGACGACCTGCTCCGCCGGGAAGCGGACCTTGGGCAAATCAGCGTATTTGTCCTCCGAAGAGCGATAGCCGACCGTGGCCACCGCAACCGCGGTCAGACCCTTTTCCGTCAGACCGAGAATGCGGTCGTAATCCGGCGGGCTGAAGCCTTCCATCGGACAGGCGTCGATCCCCATGAGTGCGGCAGTGGTCAGGAGCACGCCAAGGGCAATATACGGCTGCCGGGCGAGCCAGACCGCCTTGTCGGCGGGCTGCCTGCTCAGAACGCTGCCTTCGACCATGCCGCGGAAAGGGGCCAGCGCTTCTGGGGGAACGTTGCGGACGGCTACGATCCGCTCGAAGTAGGCATCGATGTCCGCCTGCGTGTAGTCGGTCTTCGCCGCGAACACCACCATGCGGGAGGCATCGGTGATCTGGGCCTGGCCGTAGGAGGCTCCCTTCAGCTCTTCCCGCACGGCCGGATTTTCCACCACCACAAAGGCCCACGGCTGCAGGCCGGCGCTGGATGGCGAAAGCAGCAGAGCCTCCTCCAGCCTGGCCCACTGGTCGGCGGGGATCTTGCGGCTGGTATCAAACTGCTTGGTCGCATAGCGCCAGTTGAGCGCCTCGATCACTTCGGAACCTTCAATCGTTTTCATCGGCGGCAGCCTAGTCAGAAACGGGCAGCTTTGCCCAATGCCGGATGGTTAGGCTGAGCATGCACGCCATGACCGGCCCCCGTCTGTCAGGCCTTCCGGACCACCCGCAGGCACAGATGGGCAACCACCACGACGGCTCCGCAGGTGAGGGCGATGATCAGCGCCGTGCCCTGATAGGGAACCGGAAACAGCACCGCGATCTCCGGGTGCTGCGGATGATAGTAGGCTCGCGGATTTTCCCCGAAGTAGCGGTTGCCCGAGTCACTGTCCGGCGTCGCCCGGCAGCGCGGATGGGCGGCGCCGTTGACCGTGTAGACATAGTGCACCGGCGTCGCGAAGCCCGGATTGTTCGAAACCAGGGAGGGAAAGCGGCTCACCGACATCTTCCGGACGGCGTGCGCGGGGACCGAGGGCCACTGCTCGACATCGCGATACAGCGCCCGCTGCTGCAGGTAGACTCCCGCCATGATGGCGACGAACAGGTATGCAGCCACCACCGCCACGTAGGCGGCAATCCCGTGCGTCATCCGCCAAACCATCAGGCGGATCTTTCTCTTCAACCGGGTAAAGGTCAGTTTCACTGTTTCTCCGCCGCGCATGGAACAGGAAATCGGTCCGATGGGCTATTACGCGGCTTGGAGAAAATTCCATCCGTCTTTTTTCCGGGAGAATCCTCCCATTCATCATCAGGGCCTATAACGCAGCGCCAGGGTGAACGTCAGGTGAACCGCCACAAAAGCTCCGCTGATGCAGATCACCGTCAACAGCCCGGCGGTAATCTGGTACGGACCCGGTTGCAGGACCGCCCAACCGGGATGATCCGGATGATAAAAGACCCGCCAGCGCTCAACTCCATCCGTTCCGATGTCCGGACGCGGCAGAAGATTGTCATCCGGCCTCCCGCGCGATCCGACGTGAGCGACTCCATCCACCACGTAGGTGTATTTGACGGATGGGATGTCGATGAAAAGAGCTCCCCCGGATCCCTGTGCGGTTTCGGTTCTCGGTTGCTTCAGGGTGTCCCGTCGGCTGCTGACGTCTTCGGCCCACACGCTCGGCCAATGCCTCACATCCTTGAACCGCTCTTTCTGAAGAAAATACCAGCCCGTCGATCCAAAGAAGCTCGCATAGAGCAGAACAGCGAAACCGTGAGCCCTGATCCAGAGGCGCCAGACCCACGGAATGCGGTTCCACCAGGCTTTCATGCGCAGGATTCTCTCTCACTTCGAAGTTCGATCAAGCGCGCAGTAAATTCCCGCAAGGTGCCTTGCTGTTATCTTCCCTGGCGCTCCAGTTCCTTCTCCGCTTCCCGGATCAGGATGGAGGCCACCGACCAGTCATACCAGTAAGGCCGCGAAGGCTTCAGTTCTCCATCGTCGGATTTCGCGAGCGAATCGACGATGTCGCGGGCCAGCCGGACCTGCTCCCGCGCCCGGTCCACCTGCCCCAGACGCGCTTCGGAAATCGCTATCAGGCCACGGGTCGAGGCCTTGCAGGCTTCCCGGGCTTCGCTCATGGCCAGGCACCGCTGCCCCCAGTCCAGGGCCTTTTCGTTCTCCCCCGCCCGCAGCTCATAGAGAGCCAGGGAAAGCGCCGCCCAGGCAGGATAGAATTTCCCACCGCCCCGGCTGTCGAAGCCCGATCGGCAGATTTCCGCCGCCTCCTTGAGATCGTCCATCAGCGGCGGCCCGGCCGGCGTCAGCAAGCAGAGCTTCAGGAGATGCTCCGCCTGCAGCGGGGTGCGGACCGGCAGGTAGCGCCTCAAGGCATCCTCGCGGAAAGCGCGGTAGGATTTCATGTCGCCCTCTTCCAGCAGGGCGGTGCCGACCAGCAGCAGGTCATTGCCGAAAAGGATCTTCCCCGGATCGCCCAGGCGGTGGGCCTGGTTCAGAAGCAGGTAGCTTTGAACCGCTTCCTCCCAGCGGCCATAGGTCGCATTCCAGTTTCCCAGCGACCGGAACACCGAAGCGGCTTCCAGCGAGGGCTCGATCGAAACCAGCGGATTCTCCCGCAGCAGGGCGTCCGCCTCCGCCACCTGCCCCTCGCTCAGCAGCAGCGCGCCTCGCGAAATGTTCGCCCGTGCCTGGGCCTGGCGGCGCAGCCGCGCTTCCTCCGCCCGCGCCGTTTCGGTTTCCCGGCTGAGCCTGGCCTGTTCGATCAGCGCGCGTCTTTCGCGCAGATACATCATCGTCGCGGCGCCCAGGCCGCCCAGGATCGACAGCGCGAAGGCTACGCTCAAAATGACCGCCAGCCGGTTGCGCCGAAAAAATCTCTCCAGCAGGTAAAGCTTGCGGGGAGGGCGCGCGCTCACCGGCTGGTTGTTCAGAAACCGCTGCACGTCCAGGGCCAGGCTGCTGACCGCCTGATAGCGGCGGTTGCGGTTCCGCTCCATCGCCTTGACCACGATCCAGTCGAGATCGCCGCGAATGAGGGACACCAGCCGCGGCGATTCCATCTGCCGTCTTGCCGCGATCTCCGCCCGCTCTGCCGCCGGCCTCGCCGCCAGCGCCTGGGAGGGCAGGGGCAGCGGCTCCTCCAGCAGCGTGCGGCGCATTTCCGAAATCCCGGCGCTCACCAACTCCTCGGCATCGAAGGGCGTCCTGCCGGTCAGCAGTTCATGCAGCAGCACCCCCAGGCTGTAGACATCGCTGCGGGTGTCCACGTCCCGCCCGGCCATGTCGACCTGCTCCGGACTCATGTAGGCCGGTGTGCCGATGAACTGGTCATGCGCGGTGAAGGCCCCGCCTCCCCCCAGCTGCGGCTCGGTCGCCTTGGCGATCCCGAAATCGATCACCTTCGGCGTCACCAGCCCGGCGTGGTCGGCGATCAGGATATTCGACGGCTTGATGTCGCGGTGGATGATCCCTTTCTGGTGCGCATGCTCGATCGCCTGGCAGACCTGCAGGAACAGCGCCAGCCGCTCCCGGGGCGTGGAACTACGACCATCGCAGTAGGAAGTGATCTTTTCTCCATCCACCAGCTCCATCACGAAATACGGCCGGCCCGCATCCGTGGCCCCGGCGTCGAGCACGCGGGCGATGTTCGGGTGGTTCATCAGCGCCAGCGCCTGCCGCTCGGTCTCGAAGCGGGCCACCACCGCCTCGGTGTCCATGCCCATCCGGATCACCTTCACCGCCACCCGCCGCCGCAGCGACTCCTGCTGCTCCGCCTCATACACGATCCCGCAGCCGCCTTCGCCGATCCGGCGCAGCAGGCGGTAGCGCCCGACCACCGCTCCCGGCCCTTCACTCTGCGAGACAGGCTCCGGCACCTGCGCGGCCCAGTCATCGGGGATTTCGGAAAACAAATGCGAGGCGACCGTCAGGCGCTGCTCGGCGGCCGCCACGAAGAAGGAGGCCGCCTCGCGCGAGGCGTCGAGCAGCGAGGCCATTTCCTCCAGCCCCGCCGGGTCTCCCTGAAAAGAACGTTCGAGAAAAATCAGCCGCGCCTCCTGGTCCTCGATCGCGAGCGCCACTTCGTAGATCGCCTCCGTCACCTCGGCCGGCAGGGACGCGGCGCTCATTCCGGCAGGAGGTTTCCACCTCCTCCATCCGCGCGGATCATCTTGTAGAGCCGCGCTTTCGCCAGCGTCCAGCGCCGCTCCACGGAGCGCACGCTGCGGCCGGACATCCGCGCGATCTCCTCGTTGCCCAGACCGCTGTAGAATTTCAGCAGCACCACATTCGCGGCATCGGGATCCTCTTTCTCCAGCCTCTTGAGGGCCTCATGGATCATCAGGATCCTGCCGCCGGGCTCCGCGTTGAGCCCGCCTTCCATCTCGGGCAGATCGTCGCGGGACTTGCGTCGCATCGCATCGCTGCTGCGGGCGCGCTCCACCAGGATCCGCCTCATCGCCCGGGCGGCGGCGCCGAAAAAATGCCCCTCGTTTTCCCAGGAAATCTGGCCACTGCGTTCCAGCCGCAGCCACACCTCATGCACCAGCGCCGTGGGTTGCAGCGTCTGCACGCCCGCCTCGCGGCTCATCCTCGCCGCGGCCAGCCGCCGCAGCTCCTCATACACCAGCGGCAGCAGGCGTTCGGACGCCACTCCAGCCACTCCGGCGTTGCGGTTGATTTCATCGAGAATGGCCGGCACCCCGTTCATCGCCCCGATGCGTTACCCCCCCGGACTCGTTGCGGGCAAGGGGAGAATGTCCCGCCGCGGTGACATCACTGTCACCTCAAGCTTTGGCGGAAACGCGGAAAATCGAGCGCATTGGTCGGCGACGCAAGGCTCGGCCCCCGGCCCTGGCATGAGTCCCCACCACCCGAGGGCAACCTCCACTGCCCCGCCCCATTCTGCGCTGAATCCATTTCCGAACCCTCAATGAACCGATTATTCCTTGGTCCCCTCGCAGCCGTTGCCGGCATGCTGGTATTTCCTTCTTTATCTTCGGCCCAGATCGTCGTCTCCGATGACTTCACGGCGGCCGACGGCACCCCCTTGGCCGGCCGCGTCCCCCCCGTCGGCCAGGCCTGGACCGAGACGGCCGGCACCCCGATGACGATCGTGAACGGTATCATCGATACCACCGGCGGCGACCACACGGCCTTCGTGCCGCTTACCCAGCCATTCGACGGCTCGTCGCGCCTTTTTAAACTGACGGTGGATTTCACCACCCTGACCAATACGGCCGGCTACGCTGGCATCTCCCTCTTCAACGGCACCTCGGAGCGCGCCTTCTTCGGGCACCTGTCCGGCGCCACCCCCTCCATCGGAGTCCAGGTCAACAGGGGTCCGAAGCTCTATGCCAACCCGGCCAAGCCCATCGGACTGGTCACCCTTCTTTACGACTTCGTGACGGGACGGACCACGATCTACGACGGAGATACCATCACCGGGCCCGTGCTGCTTTCCACGCTGGCTACCCCCGGCCTGGTTTTCGACCGTCTCCGCCTCCAGAATGGCAGCGGTGCGAATATCGCCATCAGCAGCCTTTCCGGCGAAATCCTCGCGCACGGACCGCTCACGATCGACCAGTTTGAGCCGGACGCCACCATCACGCTTCAGAACAGCCCTCCACTGCTCTACTGGGGGACTTCGTTCGCCGATCAAGTGACCATCACGCCCGGTTTCGGCACGGTCGACCCGTCCGGCTTCACCCCGATCAATGTGACTCCCGGCGACTA
>JAQGPE010000480.1 GCA_028293225.1 Akkermansiaceae bacterium
TACCCCCGACTCAACCCGGAACTTCCGCCCCGGCTGATCCTCGCCGCTCGGAAGTGTTCACTTCCGTCGGTAAAGAAGATTCCCCGGTGAGCAACTGACATTCCTTAAGGCTGGTTCCACAGCGAGAACGAGTCCTTGTGCATTCGGCAGTGCCGCGACACCTTCGTTTTTCAAAGCTCCCATCATGTCCGATCATGCCGCTACCGCCGTTCGCACCACGATCAAAAGCATCGTGGTCAATGCCTGCCTTGCCGGTGTCAAAATCGGCGCGGGCATCATCGGACACTCCTATGCGCTGATCGCGGACGGGATTGAATCGCTCAACGACATCGTCGCGTCGCTGGTGGTGCTTTTCTCACTGAAGGTTTCGAGCAAACCGGCGGATGATGATCATCCCTACGGCCACGGCAAAGCGGAGCAACTTGGAGCCCTCTTTTCCTCGCTTTCGCTGTTGGCAGCCGGCGGGGCGATTGCCTACCAAAGCACCCAGAATCTCTTCCACCGGCGTCACTCCCCGGCCTGGTTTACCCTTCCGGTGCTGCTGGTGGTGATCGTAACGAAGGAAATCCTTTCGCGCTACGCCCTGAAGAAAAGCGACGAAACCTCAAGCTCTGCCCTCAAGGGCGATGCGTGGCACCATCGATCGGACGCGATCACTTCCGCCGCCGCTTTCCTCGGTATCTCCGTGGCGCTCGTGGGCGGCAGCGGCTACGAAAAGGCCGACGATATAGCGGCGTTAATCGGCTGCCTGGTGATTGGATTCAATGGGATCACCCTGCTGAAAAGCGCGATTCACGAGAACATGGACGGCGCACCACCCTCTGAGTTTCTTCTGGAAACGCGCAGGGTCGCCAGCACGGTGCCCGAAGTGCTGTATGTCGAAAAGCTGCGAATGAAGAAAAGCGGGCTCGGCTACTTCATGGATGTGCACGTGCAGGTAGATCCGGAAATGACGGTTGAGGTCGGCCACCGCGTGGCGCATGAGGTCGCCGACGCGATCCGGGCGGCGATGCCCCAAGTAAACGACGTGGTGACCCATATCGAACCTTTTTATCCACCGGAGACTTTTCGAAACTGACAGATGCGTCCGTGTGCGTGCTTTCGCACCAGCGATTTTCAAAGGGTTTCGCCTCTGCCTCTCTCATTTCGCATCTGCGGCGCTCTTTGAAATGAAGGGTGGCCTTTGGCCCGCGGGCGTTTTCAGAGCAGCCACGGGCGGTGTCAGTTGCTTGATGGGCGTGGTCGCGGGAGAGGATGGGTGGGATTTTTGTTTTCCCTGCGCGGCCGAGCAATTCGCCATCAAGCACCCGGTGGTGATTCCATTGTATCGTTCGATACAATCTGTATTGGAATTCAAGCATGTCCACCTTGCAAGTTTGTATCGTTCGATACAAACTTACGCATGGCTCTGGAACATGTGCGGGACTACGTGACGCTGTCCGACTGCTATGACGAGTTCAACGCTCGGCTGTTCGGCGGAGAGCTGCGGGGCTGCGTGCTCACCTTCGAGGATCGCGGCCAGCATTGCGGTTACTACCGGCAAGGTGGTTTCGTCGGTAGGGAGGCTGATGAGCGGCGGGATGAAATCTGTCTTAATCCGCGACATTTCCTCGCCAACGCGGGCGATTTGGAACTGCTCCAAACGCTGGTCCATGAGCAAGTGCACCAGTGGCAGGCTCAATTCGGGGAGCCATCGCGCCGGACTTATCACAACCGCGAGTGGGCGGACAAGATGCTGGAGGTCGGGCTGGTTCCCAGCCACACCGGCCGACCTGGCGGGCGGATGACCGGCCAACAAATGGCGGACTACCCGGAGGAAGGAGGCCAATTTCTTGTGATCGCTAACGAGATTCTCGGCCGGAGCCGGCTCATCAAATGGTACAAGGAAGGCGTGGCGATTCGGCGTGCCCAGGAATATGCGACCATGCCGGATGGGGAGGAAATGCCGGCCATGTTCGCCGCCTTGGCGGCGGCGCTGCCACCAGCCGGGGAACTGGAAGATAAACCGGCAGTTGCGCCTACAAAAGTGGGTTACCGGTGTCCGGGATGCAAAGCCCGGGTGTGGGGAAAGCCGAACCTCTCGCTGATTTGCGGGAAGTGCTATGAAGGAGGTGATGTAGTCTATCTGGTCCTGGTGTCGACGTACCTGCAGGCGACGGGATCCTGGGTTTCAGCCCGCCCGGCTTGAAGCGTGGCTGTAGGGCCAGGGGAAACACGCGGCACGGCAGGCTTTTGTCATCAAAACGATTTTGCACGGAGAGAGATATCGCTGGCGCTTTCAACAGGATGAAATCTGACAATTCTTCCTGGTTCTCAAAATTAGCGAAAGCGGCATCGAGGGATGCCGGTCGACCCATGACCTTTGCAATTGCCGTACTGCTGATCCTCGTTTGGGGTGCCTGTGGTCCGATCTTCAAATACAGCGACACGTGGCAGCTCGTGATCAATACGAGCACTACGATTATCACTTTCTTGATGGTCTTCCTCATTCAGAATTCACAGAACCGCGATTCTGCGGCCCTTCACATCAAACTTGATGAGCTGATCCGTGTGCAGACCGAAGCAAAGAATTCCATGATGGGTCTTGAGGATAAGGAAGAGAGGGAACTCGACGAGATCAAAAAGGAGTTCGACAAGCTCGCCGCAGACGGCTGATTAAAATTGGAATCCCGCATGCCCGATTTGACGAATTGCGGGCGGTGCTTATCTCAAAACAGGGTCAGGAGAAACATGGCTCCAAGGATCGCTGCGAAGGCCAGTCCAACAATGATCCGCGGGCGCCTCGTCACGGGAGGGAGGAGCCCCATGAGGGGAAAAGCGGCAGTGTCAGTGTTCCCGAATACACCCACCAGTAAGGTCCGCCGAAACGCATTTTGAGCATCTGCGGATCAACTGTCATTCTGTTGTGAAAAAGCCAGTGGAGTGAAGCCGTCCCAACTGTAAGGATTCCGGTGATCGCAGCGGCGATCAGAACCGGAAGCAACGAGGGGAAGATACTCTGATCGGAGCGGATGGCACGATGGAAAGCCACGCTCAAAAGAATAATGCTGACAGCCAGGTGGGCCAAACAGGCGGGAACAACGAATTCCTTGGCTTGCATCGATTTCTGAAAATTGCGATCGGCATCCCTTATAAAGAAACCCTGGCTCTTGCACCGTCGCAAACGGCGGGAGAAGGAAGCTCAGGGCTTACGGGATTGATAATTGGCTTTCTCCTCTCCTTCACAAGGCGCAAATCCAGGCCGCGAACGGACGGGTGGATTTGCTGGAATTACAAAAACATGCCACTTGCCATAAAGTGGCACACTCTTGTATGGTCCCGTCATGAAGCCTTCCCCCAGCGGAAGAATCGTCAACCTCGCCAACAAGAAGGTCGTGCGTTCGCGCGACGTGAAAGACATCGCCGCGCCGCGCGTGAAGATCTCGCAGCTGGTGGGCGAGGGAAAGCTTCACCGGGTGGCCCGGGGCCTCTACGTGTCCAGCAACTATCCGATCACCGAGAACCATTCGCTGGTGCTTGCCGCCAGGCTGCACCCGAGGGGGGTGGTTTGCCTGCTCTCCGCCGCCCAGTTCCACGGGATCACGCTTGAAATGCCGCCCGCGGTTTGGATCGCATTTCCACGCGGCAAGAGCGTTCCGGGGCCTGGCGACATCCCCATCAAGCCAATCAAGGTTTCAATACCGGCCTTCGCCTACGGGATCGAGACACACCGGCTGGAAGGCATAGACGTGCAGATATACTCGGTCGCCAAAACCGTGGCGGATGGGTTCAAATTCCGCAGCCAGATTGGCGTCTCCGTGGCGGTTGAACTTCTCAAGGAGGCTTGGAAGCAGCGCAAGGCATCTGCGGATGAACTCTGGGATGCCGCCAGATCCTGCCGCATGCTCAACGTCATGCGACCCTACTTCGACAGCCTCCTGTGAAGAAAATCCGGCCAGTCACCAACGTTGCAGCTTCGATCCGGGATCGTCTTCTGAACCTGCATCGGAGCTCGGGCACGGAGTATCAGCGGCTGATGAATCAGTATGCGCTGGAGCGTCTGCTTTACCGGCTTTCCGTTTCGGAACACCGGGACGGATTTTTGCTCAAGGGGGCCATGCTCTTCACCGTTTGGGAGGGGGCGCCGCACCGGATGACCAAGGATCTCGATCTGCTTGGTTTCGGGGATCCAGGTGTGGCCGGCATCACTGAAAAATTCCGCGATCTATCTGTTTTGGCCGTCGCTGACGATGGCCTGTCCTTCGATGCCGGGTCTGTACAAGGCGGGGAAATCCGCGAGGGCGCCAGCTATCCGGGCGTCCGGATCACGATGAAAGCGATGATGGGCGCGGCGCGAATCAACCTTCAGATCGATATCGGGTTCGGAGACAGTTGCCGCGATCCGGAGGAAGTGGTGGTGCCGTCCTTGCTCGGCATGCCGGCACCGCAGCTGCGGGCTTACCGCCGGGAAACCGTCGTCGCCGAAAAGCTGGAGGCGATCAACCTGCTCGGGCTTCAGAACACCCGTCTCAAGGATTACTTCGACCTTTGGTTTCTTGGCAGCCGCTTCGATTTCGATGGCAAGGTCCTTGCCGCTGCGATCGCTGCCACCTTCGCGAGACGCGGATCGAAATTCCCTGACGGCAAGCCCCGTGGATTGAGCGAGGAATTTTGGACCGACGTCCGGCAGATCACGGCTTGGAAAGGCTTCTGGAACAAAAGCAATGTCGATGGCCCAATGCCGTCTCTGGAAGAAGTGACGCGGTTCATCGCGGAATTTGTCGGTCAACCGCTGCGGGAGGCCGCTGTCCCAAAGGGGTGGGCGGGAAAATGGACAACAGGCGGGCCATGGTCCGCCTGTTCCTAACTGCTGCCGTCGTTCTTCGGCCCCCCTGTGACTCTGCTCAAGAGGCTTCGCAAGGGTGTGGCGGAAACCGCCATCCGAGCCACCTCAGCCTGAGCCTTCAGTTCCGCTGGTGTCTTTGCGGTCCGAATCGCCCAGATCCCCATGGCGTATTTCAGCATCCCGATCACTGAGGGGATCAGGACGAGAATCAGAGCAGGGGACCGAACAAGGGATTTGAGATTCATAGCGGTGGGGTGGTGTCAAAAATAGAAAGAGGGGCTGGAGAGACCACCCGTTCGAGTGGTCCCATTCCAGAGGCGGATGACGTCATCGTACGTTTCGCTGCTCATTTTCATAACGGGAGCAGTCGCAGCATTCGCCCGTTCACCGCAACGGACGGTGTCAACCATATCGAGTGGTCCCGCTTTCTCTTCCTTCCATGCCACCCCCGCGTTTGCTGCGTTTGTTGCTTCGCAACGAAAAGCCGGAAGCTCGTGAGAGCTTCCGGCGTTGCCGCTCAGTATTCCGAGGGCAGTGTCAGCGTGGTCGCGGAGCGATCCGCCTCGGTGATGATCCAGAATCTCACCTGGTTGCGGTCGCGGTAGGTGGACCAGATCCGGAGGCCGCCGACCTCCAGGGCGATTTCATTTTCCCGCCGGTCTTCCGCAGGAAGTTCGTCCCAGTCGCCGGCGGCATGCCTGGCAAGGCATTCCAGCGCGTCCTCGGGATTGACGGTTTCCATAACGCCGGGGGTCGTGACCAGTTGGCCGAGTGGGAATTTGGGTGATTGGTTCATGGTAGTTTTTCGGTTCAAAAGGAGGGGTCATTCCCTCTCTTCACCCGGGCTGAGAGAGGGTGATCCCCTCCGCCGAAAAACCGCCGCGAGGCCGGATCAGGCGAACCGGGGCGGCATGAAAGCTTGCGTGAGTGACAGCTCCGCTGGCGCGAGGGTAGCCATGCCGTTCGGGGCGCCCCGGCCGATAGGTGCGATGAACCGGTCCCCAAATTCCGGCCGACCACGACCCACCGGCTTACCGTCCATTCTGAAGACGCGCGGCGGATCCGACTGGGACGATTTATCCACCGGGAAATGAAACCGCAGGCGGCCAGGTGAACCGTGGGCGACCGCATGATTCTGGTCATCGCCAGCTGATTCTTCTGCCCTCGGAATACTGACGGCAGTCATCCCGGCCAATGAGGCCCACATGACCGCGCATGCGGCCGCCGGCCTCGCCGGCGATCAACGGGATGGCATGGTGTGACGACACGCCGGAGGCGGAGCCGGAACAGAGCGATAGCGGATGAAGGCTCGCCGACGGGTGGGGCGGCTCACGATGCAACGGGCGGAGCCATCGGAAAAGATCGGCCGCTTCTTCCGGATCGGCGTGGTGGCGAAAGCATCGCGTGCCACGTCGCCGATCGCGGCCGCCGTTCAGGAACTCTTGATCCATCAGGGCTGATTATTCGCTTTGCGGGAAAATCCATCCCATCGGCGGGGTGACTATCGAGCCAGGCGAGACGCCGGCAGGCGGTGTGTGGCGCGGCGAGACGGCATCGCTTCACGGGATGTCCAAAGCGCCGCGCCACACCGGAAAAGGGGGATGGAGCGCGTAGGAAGGAGGAACCGCCTTCCTCGCCACGCGGCAAGGTACGCCGACGCGTGAAAGCCGTGGCCGCACCTGCTTGCCAGGTGTGGCCACGGCGGGCCGGTTCAAAGAAGCGGCGGGAGTTCCACCTCTGCAACCGGGGCCGGGATCACCAGCCCGCTCCAGCCGATGTGCGGCGGGCCAGTGGGCCGGTAGGTCCACGCCCGGTGACACACCGGGCATTGATACTGGCCCGGTGGGAGGTCGCCGGAAACCGGCCTGCGGCAGAAGTCCATGAAGTCGCCTTCATGGCCGCACCTGCAGCGGATGTTGCACAGCGATTCACCCAAGGGGTTCATGGTCGCGGTGCCATTCCCGGATTTCCCCGGCGAGCCGTGTCCCCACTGCGCGTATTCATCGCAGATGGCGGCGGCGTGCTCGGGATCTCCGGCGGCGGCTGTAAGGGTTTCGAGAATCGCCCGATACTCGGCGGAGCCGATGGCATCGGGAGAAGGAAGGGCTTCGAAAAAGTCTTCGGACATGGCGGGAGAGAGCGGGTGTTAGAAAAGACTCATTTGCGCGGTCTGCGGGAACATCCCCCGGATGAACGTCTCCGGCGTCATGCCGTCCTTGAACGTGGCGATGGGCGCGAAGATCGAGCGATAGCCGGTTTCGGTGATGTCGGGCAGCGGGCCGTCATGATGAATGGCGATGTGGACTTGTTCGGAGCCGAGCCAGAAAGGCCGGAGGACCACGCGGAAAGTCCACGGGGAAACAGTCAAGTCCGCCACGCTCCAGCCCTCCAAGGTCAAGCGGCCTTGGATGTGGGGGACCACGGCGGCGAAGCAATCCGCCATGCAGGAAAAGCCGTGCGCGGCGTAGTTCCGCCAGCACAATTGCCGGAGCTCC
Source organism: Akkermansiaceae bacterium (assembly GCA_028293225.1). Classification (GTDB taxonomy): domain Bacteria; phylum Verrucomicrobiota; class Verrucomicrobiia; order Verrucomicrobiales; family Akkermansiaceae; genus Haloferula. Next base: position 7,321 of record JAQGPE010000480.1, read on the forward strand.
TGCAAGGGCTTGTTCTTCTCGCCCGGAGCGGCGAGGGCGCGGGCGGCGGCCTCTTGGAAAAGCGTTTCCGCCTCCTTCTTCAAATCTACTAGTTCCATCGTAGGAAAGGGGAAGGGGAGAGGCGGATCACTCCGCCCCTCCCGGTTGACGGTTCAGCCTTCCAGGCCCGCGAGATGGCGGGCCATTGGCAGGGTCCGGTTGTTGCGGTATGCCTGCCAGCAACCGATTGATGGTGCCCAGCGGAAGCCGGAGCTTTTGAGCGTGGCGCGGGTGTCCGCGTCCGGTTTCCCCGGATAGAACAAGCGAACGCGGTTCTCAGCGGGGCAATCCTCAAGCCGTGCTTTCGTGCCTTCCTGCTCCGTGGCGGGCGTCGAGTGCGCCCTTTCCACGGTGACCAGCCGGTCCTTCAGGCGGCGGATGTTCGCGTTGTTGTTGGTCAGCTCGAACGATTCAAAGCCCGAACGCCCGAAGCAATTCGGCTCCAAAATCAACGTGGCGTGTGCCTCGGAAATCCCAAAGTCTTTGAGTGCCGCCAACTGTGCGGCGGCTCCTGCCTTCGAGTTTTTTCTGATAGCGGCGTTCACCGCTTTCATTTTGGTCTGCTTTGCCTCGGCTTTCTCGATCTCGGCTTTCAGCCTTTCCACCGCATCGGCATCGCCGGACATGATGGGTCCGTCCGTATTCGGAACGATCGCCTTTAGAATCCGCTTCCGCCAGAGAGTGCGGCAATTCAGAAGCTCTCCAAGCCTGCGGTGTTCGGTGGAGTTCGCCTTCTCAGCACGGCGAACCGGGAAGTTGCTGCCGCCCGTGATCAGCGTGGAAATGCAGCGGGACTTTGCTGAGAGGTGCTCAAGCGTGCTCCTGCGGAAAGCGTCCCGGTATTTCGGGAAAAGTTCGGCAAGTTGTTCGGTGGTGCTGTGCTTCTCCACAAGGGCGGTGAACTCGGCAAGATCGGCAGCAAGGGTTTGCGCGTAGCAGCTCACCTCTGATTCCCCCCGTCGCTCCGGGGAATGGCTGGTGCCCGCGTGAGCGCGGATCGCCAGCTCAAGGGGAATGTCCGCGCTGAAATCCGGGGTTGCCGGGGCCGGGGTTCCGGCATTAGGTTCGGTCTGGAAAGTCATCGTACTGCTAAGTGGGGTGTTCAATCCGTAAGGGGGCCGGAAGCGTTGACGCGCTCCCGGCCTCCGCTCTTTACCATTAGCCGTTGTTGGGGGCGGTGTTCTCCCGGCGGGTCCGGGCTTGCTTCTTCGCGGCGGGCCGTGTTCCCGGCTTCGCCACGATCTGCCAGCGGTCAACCCGCACGCGGTAGCCAAAGACGGTCACGCCGTCTTCCTTCCGCTCGTAGTTGTTAGGACGCAGCTTGCCTTCGATGAGAACGGCGGTGCCCTTCTTGGTAGCGTTGGCGAACGCTTCGCCGTAGCCATTCCAGATTTCAAAATCCACGCTCATCGGGTCGCCCTTCTTCCACTCCCCGCTTTCGCGGTCCTTGAAGGATTCGGTATGGATAAGACGGGCACGGGTCACGGTAGCTTCCCCCGCCTGCTGGGTTTCAGGGTCGGCAACGAGGTTCCCGGTGAGGATCAGTTGGTTCATGTCAATCATGGTCGTATTAGGTTTCGGTTTGTGTTGAGGGTCAGGGCTTTGTGCTCCCAACCGATGAGAATAAGATACCCCCAAAGGGCACCAACGGCAAGGGGTAAAAACTCATAAGTCATTGATTTATAACGAACAACAAAAGAGAAACGAATTTTTTGTTTGGAAGAAATCTATGACGACCAGACAACGCCGCCGCCCATCGGAGCAGGCGTCAAAGGGTGACGGCGGAGCCACGCGCATCCTGCACAAGCGAGGGAAGGGGACCGGCGAATCCGTCAAGGTGGAGGCGACAGCGGAGCACTACCTTGACGGAACCCGCAAGGGGAGCCGGGGCGCGATCCGAGCGCGGAAGGGAGCATGGCGATGGCCGGAACGACCGGAACGTAGTGGAGGGAACTTGCCCTTGATGAATGCGGGGCGGTGGCAATCACCACGTCGCCGGCGACGTGCACGCTCATGGTGGGGAGAGGAGGAAAGGCGGGGATCACCGGGACGAACGGAATAAAGTCCCCGGCGGCTTCGCCACCCTGGGGACTGCGAGCATGGAAAGCATGCCGCCGGTTTATGCCGGATCGGGCCGGTGATGGGGTGGGCCGGATGTGCGGCAGGGGTGGGGCGGAGCGAAGACAGGACCGGGCGAAGCCGTGTCCACGAAACGGGGTCTTAGGGGCGGAGTCCCTAGGCGAAAGGGTAGGACCGCAAGCAGTAGGTCCGGAGGGAAACACCTTTCCCACGACAGAAGTTCTTCCTCTTGGTGAAGAAAGCAGGGTAAATGGAAGGCAAGCAATTCGCCCCACCCTTCCCATTGAAACTAGGTTTCCCGTAATTCATCGCCGCTGAGTTCGTGCTTTTCCAAAGTGCCCGGAAATTCACGCTCTCTCATCTGACGGTGGGAATCACATTCGCCCGTGTGAGTACGCTGGCATTCCTGTTTGTGAATCGACTGCCCCTCTGGGCCTCGGTTCTTCTGAGGCTGGTCTTCGGGATCTTAACCGCGTGGCTGGTGTTCCGTCTCTTCCGGCTGGTCTTGCCATGCCTGGGCAAGTTGGTCGCGTGGGGAGTTCTGGCGCCCACGGATCAAGCACGGCTTAACCAAAAGGTGGCATCCTACCTCGGCCGCAGCGGGACGGTTGGAAGGTGAAACGGGCGACGGTCTCCGCGAAACCGGCGGCGACCCCTAGCAAAGTCAGCTACCAATGTCCGGAATGCAAAGCGCGGGCTTGGGGCAAGCCCGGATTGTCGCTGATCTGCGGGAAGTGCTTCGACACCCGCGGCGAGGTCGTCCGTCTTGAAATCAACGCCATCTATCTTAAGGAAAAGGACCGCTGGGTTTCCGCCCACTCGTAGCGGGCAGCCTGAGCCCGCTCTAGAAATTGCGGGTTTCACTTTCATTAATCGGAATGGATGTGGGTCGGATGAACCGCCCCTTTGGCCGGATCCGTCAGGCTTGCCCTTGATCGGAAACGGGGCGGTGGCTTTCCCACGCGCGATGCGCGTGCTGGCTGTGAATGGGTGAGGGGAGGTGTGGGGGGCCGAGACGCCAACGGAATAAAGTCCCCGGCGGCTTGCCGCCATGGGGACGGCGAATCCAACGAAGTGGTGACCGCCGGTTTATGCCGGATGGCGTTTTGGCTGCGGCAGGGTGGTAATGCGGTGTGCCGTGCGGAGCCTGGCTAAAAATCCAACCGGGCATGGTGATGGGTGGACGCGGCTCCGGGAGCGAGAAACCGAGTGCCGGGGGCGCGGCGGGCCCTTCACGTTGCGGGGGTGCGGAGCATTTGAAACGACCCGGCCGACTTTTTCCGGAGCCGGGGTGGTGGAGACCACGCCCCCGGCCGTCGGCCGGATTTCCCGGCTATTCGGGGAGTTGCGGGGTGTCCCCGCTGAGAAGGGAGAGCCGCACGCAGTAGGCTCGGGGGGAGAGACTTCTCCCACGACAGAATTCAACTATTGCCCAGCAGTTACGATGAGGGGCTTGTAGTAAGCGACATCGATTTCAGGATGGTACAGATCCATTGATTCAGTGAATCTAGAATGACACATACAAAAATAAATTCAATCATTTGAAGTCTCAAATCCGGCCATAGCAAGAATGCGATGCTGTTGGAATAAGGGTTTGCCAGGCATGCATTCTAACAGTTCCGATTTGGTACATTGACGATTTGTGTTGTGTGCCAGATCCCGAATAAATATATAGCTGCCTAGCAGGCATTAGACGAATCTTATCCTGCCACCTGTCTGGTTATTCTAGTTTAGCTGCCATGGAACCCTTATCTGATTTTCGTTGGTTGATGACGCCCCTGAACCGCTTCCTGATAATGGTGGCCACCGGGATCGTAATCGCATCCCCCAAGGCTTCAGCCGTCGATTCGAACGGTAACGGCGTTCCCGACGATTGGGAACTCGCGCATCCGGGAATTCTATCGGTCTGGCCACCTGCGCTGAACCAGACGCTGCTACCTTACAACACGGCTCCCGGCTCGTTCCTGTTGAACAACGACACCTCTTCGGCAGTCACCTACACCGCCACGCTGTCGAACAACACCGTGCCGCTCTACAGCGCCTTGGATTCCATCACCGGCGGGGTGACCTACGCGTGGGACGAAATCTCCGCCACCGGCACGCTGCTTGCAACCATTTCAAATGCGGACGACGAGTCGGAGCCGGTGGCGATCACCGGCTTCACCTTTCCCTTCTACGGCGCCAACTACAGCCAGGTTTACGTAAGTTCGAATGGCTTGCTCAGTTTCGTCTCTGGAGAGAATTCGGGCGGCAATGACCAAATTCCGGGACCGGGTGCTCCGCAAAATACGATCGCGGCCTTCTGGGACGATCTCGACACACGAAGCACCGGTACCGTTTACTACAAACAGGAAGCGACACGCTTGATCGTCCAGTTCCAGAGTGTCGGTCGTTACGGCGGCGGCACAGGCAACTATACCTTTCAAGCGGTGCTCCATTCCACCGGCCAGATCGAGCTGCGCTACAAGACCATGACCGGACTCCTTAATTCCGCATCGATCGGTGTTGAGGGGGCAGACCAGTCACAGGGCTTCGGCGTCGTGAATAACACCGCTTATGTGGCGAACAGCGTGGCGTTGCGGTTCGATACAACCTCGAAGTTCTTCAACATTCCGACGCTGGCCGGATCGGTGTCGGCTCACACGGTCGGCAGCCTCAGCGGTCTCTTCGATTCGCTTAGCCTCCCACCGGGAGTCTACACCGCGAACGTTTCTATCAGTCACGCGGGTGCGGGTCCGTCGCCTTTGGCGCTGACGGCGAAACTAACGGTTCCGGACCAGCCGGGTACGATCAGCATCACTTCCCCGGCGACGGGTTCGACGGGCATGCAGGGAACTTCGGTCTGGATCGAGGCGATGGCCGCGGATCCTGATGGCCTTGAGAAACTGGAGTTTTACGACGGGACGACGAAGCTGGGTGAAACCCCTGCTTATCCCGGCAACGATTACTACGGTTTCTATTGGTACGTGACCGAAAATGGATCGCGCTCTATCACCGCGAAGGCCATCGACTTTTTCGGCGGCGTGACGCCCTCCGCACCAATCCTTTTCAACGCGGTCGCCAACAACGACTTCGACGGCATGCCGGATAGCTGGGAAATTGCCAACTATCTGGACCCTAACGACCCCAATGACGGAGAGATCGACGCCGATACCGACGGCTACACGAACCTGGAGGAATACCTCTTTGGAACCGATCCGCAGGTCGCTGAGGATTCGGACTTCGACGGGATGCCGGACGGATGGGAGTACCACAACGGCACTGACATTCATGTTGCGGACAGCGGGGTGGATACGGACAACGATGGCCTCACCAATATCGAGGAATACTGGTATGGCACTAATCCACGGAACTTCGACACCGATGGCGACCTTTTGCCGGATCTTTACGAGATCGAGAACTGGCTCGATCCCTTGGTGGCCTCCGGCGAAGACGACGTGGATTTTGACGGCCTGACCAATCTCGAGGAATACCTCAACCAAACCAATCCGAACGATCCGGACAGCGACGGCGACGGAGTGACGGATGGTGTCGAGGTGGGTCAGGGCAGTGATCCCAACAATCCAGCCGATGGCGGCAATCCACCACCCGATCCGGTGGAGAGTGTCGAGTTCAAGGTCGGCGGCGACTACGCCTCGTGGCGGATGGAGATCAAGTCCCTGGGGCCCCGCGACACCCGCACGCTGCTGGTGGTTAGCCCGGCTCCCGGCACCTGGGAAACGAAGAGCCACAAACTGTGGAAGAACAACAAATACGAGATCACGATGCATCACACCGGCTCACGGCCGCAGGATGATCCGCCGTGGTATTGCTGGGAAGGCCAGATCGACGGCAAGCCGGGTGTCGGTACCTTCCCTTCGATGGGAGACTATCAGCTAGGCGCTCGTAATAATGATGGAAAATATTTCACCGTTAAAGACCATTGGATTGTGGACAATGTCGATGGTTTGCTCACCTCGCATCTGCACTCCAAAGGAGTGAATCATGTTTCGGGCAAAAAGTCATACCTTCTCCCAATAGAGGTTGTCGATAAAGATAAGAACCATGTCTCCAAACTGAAGATTGGAAAGATGTCCGAGTCGGGAGTGCTAAGTGGCACAGGGGCAGGCACGATCCTCGACATCGATAAGGACTCGGACCGCTTCTTTGTTCGCGTGAAAGGAGGTGCTGCTGTAGGTGGGATTTCGGTGAAAGTCTCTACAACCGATAATCCTGATGCCACCTACAACGACAACGCCACGCAGATTGATCTTGTTGCTGATGGAGCTGATGCCATTTCGAAATCGATGCTGCTAGTTTCGGACAGTGTGGATGACGGGCATCCGGTTGGTGGC
>JAQGPE010000497.1 GCA_028293225.1 Akkermansiaceae bacterium
ACCGCTTGCCATCCCGGGCTGATGCGCTACACCCACGGCCGAGATGAAAGCTACCTTCCTGCTCGCTGCCGGCCTGTTTATCGCATGCGTTTCCTGCGAGCGCCACGAGTGGGAAGAAGTGAAGGTCCTCCACGAGGAGCACCACCACGGCGCTGAACATGCGGAAGGCGCTGAAGGCGAGCACGCCGAAGGAGCCGAACACGCGGAGCACGGCGAACATGCCGCCGGTTCCCACGAGGCCGCTCCCGAAAAGGAAGGCCACTGAGTTTTCCGGGCTGAGGCCCCGCTCCAGCGTGCCTACAAGCCTGTAGGCGCGACAACGGCATAAGGTCCGCCGGTGATTCCCGCCGGCGGGATGATCAACCCGATTTCCTGGCCGTCGACTTTCAGACGCGCCCTGCCAAGTTCCTGGCTTTCATCCGGAAATCCAAAAATCCGGCAATCTGTGCTTCACTGGCCCGAAGCTCAGAACAAAGCACCGAATCCTCTTCAAGCCTTGGCGCTCTTGGCGTCTTGGCGTTTCAATTTCCAGATCCGCCGCCTTTTCAGGACGATCTCCTAAATCTGCGGCCGCACCGCATATTCCTCCGGCGCACGGCATTCCCGCAGCATGTGTTTGCGCATGAACTTCACCAGTTCCTGGCTGTAGCGGCGGCGGGTGAAGGCCCCGGAGGCCATCGACGCGATGTGCCGAGTCATGTGGCGCTCCAGCCAGCCGATCCCCGGCCAGCCGGCGAAGCGCTTCGAGAAATTCGTGCCGGTCTCGTAGAGCGAGAAGATCCCGCCATCGTAGAAATGCCGGATCAGGTCGCGCCAGCTGCGGTGCCAGTCGCGGAGTTCCAGTTCCGCCGCCGCAAAGCCCGCGCTCATCGCCGCCGGGCTGTCCAGCACCGCCGGGCCTTTCGCGAAGACGTGTTCATCCATCAGCCGTGCCGACTCCAGCGCCATGAAGAGCCCCGGTGACAGCATCGGATCGACGAAGCCGAAGGCATCTCCGCAGGCCGCCCAGCCGGGTCCATGGCCGCGTTCGGAGATCAGTTGGTAGTTGGTGTAGGTCATCACCGGGGTGATCCGGCGGGCGCCCTCGGCGTGCTCCTTCAGCATCGGTTCGGTCCGCAGCGCATGGTCGAGCCGCTCCTCCGGCGTGTCACCGTAAGTTCTGGCGGCGTCTTTATGCACCACGATCCCGACGGAAAGCCGGCCCGGCAAGGGGATGCGCCAGCTCCAGCCGTGGTCGAGGATGGTGATGACCACCTGCCCCTGCGGCTCGAAGTCGTGATGGAAGTTCTCGAAGTGCGCGAAATACGCCACGTCCGCGCGTTCGCCCTTGTCCGCGCCGATCCCCAGCACCCGCGCCGAGTGGCGGGCGCGGCCGGTCGCGTCGATCACGAACTTCGGGTGATCGGTCAAACCAGCGGCCGCCAGTGAAGCGGTGGAAAGCTGCAGCTCCCGGTCAGCGTTGTCGCCTTTCACGAGTTCGGCGCGATGCGTCACGAAGGAGACGCCGAGCTCCTCGGCGCGGGTCTTGAGCAGGTCGTCGAACTGCGGCCGCGGAATGTTGTAGGCGTAGGTCGGCAGCGCTCCGGCGATCGGGCCGAAGTTGAAATCGATCCGCGTGCCGTGGCGGTGCAGGAATGACACGCCGGGCTTGTACTGGGAAAAGGCCGCGACGCGTTCCTCGATCCCCAGCCGCCGCATCACCGGGACCGTCGCGGGCACCAGCGACTCGCCGACCAGCAGCTCCGGCCGCTTGGCGTCATCGTAGACCAGCACCTTGAACCCCCGCTGGGTCAGCAGGCAGGCCAGGGTGCAACCGGCGGGTCCGGCGCCGACAATCGCGAGATCGGGATTCATGAGAGGAAGCCGCCGACTCTAGCGGGCCGGTCCGCGATCCGGCAAGCCAAGGCCGCCGCCCTATTTCAGACTCAGGATCGCAATGCTGTCCACGACCTCGCCACGGCGGCAGCGCAGACCCGTCACCAGCTTGCCCTTGGCGTTGAACTCACGGACTTTCCCGCCGATGCCTCCGCCGAACCACTCGCTGGTGTAGAGGTCCGCCGGATTCAGCGATACCCCGTCCGGGTTGATCTTCATGAAAACCAGTTGCAGGGAGCCGACGACAAAGCCGATGTTCTGCGCGCCGAATTCCTTCACGTTGACGCCCCCCACGGCGTAGCCATCCCTGGCGGTGACCACGGCGTTCTGGTGGCCTTCGCCAAATTGGCTGGCGCCCTGCTGCTGGCCTTCCGCCGTCATGTAGACCGGGCGGATGTATCCCACCACATCGGTGTTGTGAAAGCTGCCGGGCCCGGCTTCGAGGCCGATCAGGTAGCCGCCCTCACGCGCCAGATCAGTCAGTGGCGCGAGCTGGTTGTCGGGTCCGGTCGCCGTCAGCTGGTTGGTCTCGATGGCGGTGCGGGTGATGGCGACGGCCCGCATCACCGGGATCGCCTTCAGGTCGGCGTCCTGCTTGGCGGCGACGGCGGCTTTCTGAAGCTCCCCCAGCGTGGCCAGATAGCCGCCACGCACTTCGGCCCGTTTCTTGGCGACGGTGGCCTGGAGGCGCGCATCTTCATCGACCAGGGCTTTCCAGGCCTTGGTGATCGGCGCGGGCTGTTTCCCCGGCACGCTGCTCAAGCCTTCCTTTTGAAAGCGCTTCAGCTCTGCCTGCATGGGCAGGGCCTCCTGGGGCTTCACGCCGGACTGGATCTTTTCGACGCTCATCGACAACAGATCCTCATAGCGCTTGCGGGCGGCGGCGGCCGGTTCGGCGATTGAATCCGCGATCTCTTTTTCCTTCGCCAGATAGTCGGTCTTGGCCTTCTCGAAGTCCGCCGATCCCACCACCGCCTCCTGAGGATCGGCCCGGACCGACTGGAAGAGAGTCATCGCCGCACAGAGGACAAAGGGAGCCAGACGGGTGATCATAGGAAACCAGGAAGGACGGTTTCAATCTCGCTGTCGGGTCGGACAAGTCAAGTTTGCCGGCGGAGGCCGTGGACCCGCGGCCCGGCGAATGACCGTCCTCGCCGGAATCATCCTGTTCCCCATGTATAGGCAGCTCTTCGGCTTGTCGGACGGTTGAGTTGGAGCTGCCTCTCAGCATCGCTTCGGTCGATGTTTGATCTGTGCTTTTCGATGGACGCCCGCCGGTGCGATCGTGCGAGAATTCCCCTGACCTCATTGAACCGTATTCTCGAAATCCCGTCCGCTTCCCCATGATGATCACGGAGACCGCTTCCCCGCTCCCGTCTGTCGCAGAGCCCGCCGACACCCTCATGCAGTGGGTGGAAACGGCCTCCCAAAAGCGGGCGATCCTTTCGAACTCGTACTTCACCGCACTGAAGACCGCACGCTTCCCGCCGGCGGCCTTCACCGCGACCCAGCGGCAGTTCTACTTCGCCGTGCGCTATTTCTCCCGGCCGATGGCGGCGCTGATGGCCCGCATGCCGACCTCCACGCTGCGCCAGGGTCTGATTCATAATCTCTCCGAGGAGCACGGCTTCGAGGATGACGCACCGGGCGGTGCCGCGGATTTCGATCCCGCGCTGGCGCACGACATGACCTTCCTGGCCTTCCTGAAAACCCTCGGCGTGTCCGCCAAAGAGATGGCCGGGCAACGGGAGCTGCCGGTGGTGCGCGCTTTCAATGTGGCGCTGATGGGCGCCTGCGCCATGGAGCGGATCGAGGTCGCCTTCGGCTGCCTGGGCGTCATCGAGTATGCCTTCGCGGACATTTGCGAAGTCATCGGCGACCAGGTCGTGAAGCAAGGCTGGGTCGCTGCGGACCAACTGGTGCACTACAAGCTCCACGCCCAGATCGACAAGGGCCACGCCGCGGATTTCTTCCGCGTGGTGCGGCCCGCCTGGGATCGCGGTGGCGAAGACCGGGCCGCGATCGAGGACGGCATTGCGCTGGGCCTCCACCTGTTCCACCGCCTCTACGAGGATCTCCACCACGAAGCCGTCCATGGAAATTGAGAATCCACCGCGCTTGCCGCCGGACCTGGCGCGGTCGTTTCACGGCCGGCAGCCGGGAAAGCACCTGGCGCGGCTGGCGGCTTTCATCGGACTGTATTTCGCCGCCACGGCGGCAGCGATCCTGCTGGCCGCGCGGCTGAATCCCGGCTGGCAGTGGCTGGCGCTGGCTCCGGTCTACCTGCTGGCCGCCGCCTCGCTGCACGGGATGAGCCTCTTCACGCATGAGGCGGTCCACGGCACGCTGTCGCGCCGCAAGTGGCTGAATGATCTCGGCGGAGCGGCCTGCGCGATTCCGGTGCTCCAGAACTTCGCCGCCTACCGGGTCCTCCACCTTCGCCATCACGATCACCTCGGCGAGGAGGGCGATCCCGACCACTACGCCAACTACACCCGCTGGAGCTGGCTGGTTTTCACCATGAACTGGCTGCGGCTGCTGATCGGCTACCCGGTCTACATCGTCGCCATTCCCGTCCTGGCCTTCCGGCACGCCAGCGGCCGGGAACGTCTGGGGATTCTGGCGGAGTTCGTCGCGACCCTGGCTCTCGGCGCCACCCTGGTGCTGCTGCTCCCCGCCGCGTGGCTGCTGCACGGCTGGCTGATTCCGATGCTCTTCATCAACACCATGGTGAACATCCGCGGCATGAGCCAGCACACCCTGCTGGAGCACGCGACCGATGAAATCCAGGGTACCCGCAGCATCCTGACCCGCCCGCTGGTGCGCTTTTTCATGTGCAATGAGAACTACCACCTGGAGCATCACCTCTACCCCGGGGTGCCATGGCATCATCTGCCGGAGGTCCACCGGGCCCTGAAGCCGGAGCTCGAACAACGGGGCGCGCCGTACATCGCTTCCTACTCCTCCTTCGTCGGGGAATTCATCCGCGGCAGTCTCAAGCGCAGCCCCCTGTCATGGAAACGCTGACGGCCGGCCAGCCGGAGCCGTGGGCGCTGGCCGCCGCCAGGATGCCGCTGGCCTTTGCCCAGGTCCGGGAAGATCCCCGCCTGGATCTGGAACTGGCGCGCCGCCTGCCCGCGGGGGCGGAGGTCGTGATGATCGCGTCCGGTGGCGAGACCGCCGCCTGTCTCGGCAGGCTGCCCCTGCGGCGGCTGCACCTGGTGGACATGAATCCGGCCCAGTTGGCGCTGGCGCGCTGCAAATGGCATCTGGCCGAAACCGCGACGCCGGAATCGGCCGCCGCCCTGCTGGGTCATGAACCGCTGCAGCCCGCGCTGCGGGGATGGGCGCTGGAGGATCTGCTGGATGGCCTGGGATTTCCCCTGGACGTCTTCGGCCCGATGGCGCGGGTCGCGGAGCTCGGGCCGGACCACGCCGGCCGCTACGAACTCGCCTTTGCGGAGCTGCGCGCGGCGCTCGCCTTGGAAGGGTTGGATATCCCCGCCTGGCTGAATGCTACGGTGTGCCCCGTAGACGCGTTTTCTCCCGCCTCCGCGGCCGGTCGCGCTCTGGATGCCGCCTTTGCCCGGGTCATGGCGCTGCCGAATCTGGTGGCCCTTTTCGGCGAGAAGGCGACGCAGAATCCACGGCAGGATTTCCACGCGCACTTCGCGTGGCGGACCCGCGAAACCACGGCGGCGCTTCCCCCCGCGGAGAATCCCTTTCTCTGGCAGATCTTCGCCGGACAATTCCCGCCGGGCCGCCGCTACGACTGGCTGAGTGACACGACCGCCTTCGGCCAGCCCTTCCAGGCGGAGGCGCTCTGGCATCACGGCCGGATGAACGAGGTGCTGGATGGCATGCCCGCCCGGAGCGCCGACTTCGTCCACCTTTCGAACATCCTCGACTGGCTCTCCGGGGAGGACGCGGCGGCGACTCTGCAAAGCGCTTATCGCGTGCTGCGGCCAAGCGGCCGGACGATCATCCGCCAGCTCAACTCCACCCTCGATATTCCCGCTCTGCCCTCCGGCTTCAACTGGGATCGTGATCTTGGCGCGGATCTGGTCCGCAGGGATCGCAGCTTTTTCTACCCCCACATCCATGTGGGGCGACGGGCATGAAACTGCGCGATTTCACCGCCACTCCGGACCCGTTGACCGCGGCGGCATTGGCGGAGTTCGAGAAGCAGTTCTCATATCCGCTTGGCGACACAACCCGCTTTCACCTTTCCCATCAACCGGACTACCTGCGGTTCTTCCAGGCGATCGGGCAAGCGCACCTGCTGGTGGCGGAGCAGGGCGGGGGAGTCCTGGGTTCGCTGGTGACGGTGGCGCGGAGCCTGAGCCTCGATGGCCAGGCAAGCGCCGCGCACTATTTCTGCGACCTGAAGGTGCGCCCGTCAGCACGGGGCTCACGGGTGCTGGCGAATCTGTTCGCAGCGACCCAGTCACGAATCCGGGCCAGCGCATCCCTGAAATGTTATGGCATCGTCATGGGCGGAACCGACCGTCGGCCCAGCGACTACACCGGCCGGCTCGACACCCCGCTGTTCCCGCAGATCGCCGAAATCGCGATCCTGAGGCTCACCGGATCGGGGCAAATTTCACCTGCCGTGACGGAGGCGGCGGCACGGGAGGTGGCGGAGATTCACCGCGGATTTTCCAGGCCCGGCTACACCGCCACCGGCGGAAATCACGACCTGCGCTCCGGGATGACACCCGTCGGACTGCGCATGAAAAACGGCGCAGCCTGTGGGATCGTCGAGGACACCCGGCGGGCCAAACGGCTGCTGGTCGACGACGGCAGCGAAATGCTTTCCGCCCACCTGTCATCATTCGCCTTCGTCACCCCCACGGCCGGAGCGGAGCTACTGGAGCATGCCCTGGCCGTGGCGCAACGCTGTGGACTGCCTGCGCTGTTCGTCGCGATACCCGCTTCGAGTACGGGAGCTCTCGTAACTCAGTTGGAGCGGTCAGGCCTCACCGTCTCGGTCGCCCCCGCCGCGATCTTCGGGCACGATCTGGAAGCCGGTCGCGACTGGTGGGTCGACACCGCCGAAATCTAGTCCACCCGCTTCAATTTCCCCGAGGCCGTCAGCGGCAACTCCTCCACCATCTTGAATTGCATCGGCACCTTGTAGGCGGACAGCAGCGTCTTGCAGTAGCGCTGCAACTCCACGGCCTTCGGTGGATTCGCCGCATCGATAGGGATGATTTCCCCCACCGGGATCTGCCCCATCTGCGGGTGCTCCCGGCCCACCACCCGGCTGCGCCGCACCGCCGGGTGCTCGTTAAGCACCTTCTCCACCTCCTCCGGAAAGACCTTCATGCCCGCGATGTTGATCACCGACTTCTTCCGCCCGCGCAGGAAGAGATAGCCCTCTTCATCCCGCTCCACCAGATCCCCGCTGGCGAACCAGCCATCGTCAAGTGGCTGCGGATTCCACGGCGAAAGATAGGCATCTAACAGCCCCGGGCCGCGTACCTGGAATTCCCCGGCCGCACCGTCGGAAACCTCAGCCCCTGCCTCATCCGTCAGCTTCACCTCGTACGCCGGCAGCGCCTTGCCCAGCGCCGTCGGCCTGTCCGCGCCGCCGTCCAGATTCATCACCGACAACCCCACCTCGATGATTCCCAGCCCCTGGGTCAGCGGCTTGCCGAAGCGGCGCAGGAAATTCCCGGCCGTGACCTCGGGCAGCGCCGCCGCCGTCGCCACCGCCAGTCGCAGCGTGGGCCACGCGAATGGCCCCGCGTCTCCCGCCAGCATCGCGAAATGAAACGGCGAACCATAGATCACCGTCGCCGAGTTCTTCTCTGCCGTCGCCAGCACATCCTCGCGCAGCGGCGAATGCTCCAGCACCGTCAGCGCGCCGGCGTAAAGATACAGCACGATCGAGACCGCGAAATGATGCGCCATCGGCAGCATCCACAGCACCCGGTCCTCCGCCCCGATCCGCAATCCCTCGTTCGCCGCCGTGATCCGCGCCAGCAGCGTCTCATGCGAAAGCACCACCCCCTTGCTCGCTCCGGTCGTGCCGGAGCTGAAGCGGATGAAAGCCGGATTGAGCCGCTGGAAATCCTCCTCCGGAAAGCTCAGCTCGCGAACCGCACAGCGATGCAGCTGCCAGTCCGTGTCCGCCGCTCTGGCAGCCGCCACGATCTCCTCCCGCCCCTGCCACGGCAGCCCGGCCGTCGCCACCACCAGGTCCAGAGCCGTGGCCGCGGCGATCTCGCCACGCTCCGCTTCGGTCAACTCCTCCGCCAGCGGCACCAGACAACCGCCCGCCAGCAGGATGCCCATCGACAGCACAATATAGCTGAGCCCATTCGGACACTGCAGCCCCACCCGCGGCGCGCGCCCCTCGGACCAGTGCTCCCTCAACAACGCCGCAATCTCCCGCGCCTCCGCCGCCAGCCCGCCATAGCTGCACGCCTCGTCGCCACTCACGATCGCCAGCTTGCCATGCGGATGCCGCCTCAGGATTTCCTCGATCAGATTCATTCCGGAAAAAGGTCACGGTGCAGGGTTGCGCGCAGCAGCGCCAGTTCATCCGCCGCCAGGCAGCCGTCGCGCCACGACAGCGTCATCGACAGCTGCCCGGCATACTCGGAGAAAAAGATCCCGATCCCCGGCGGCGTGCACACCGACGGCACATGATAGCCGTTCAGCACCCGGCTGCCGTGGATCTCTTCCAGCCCCGCGGCGAAGCTCCCCGTATGGGAGTGGAACAGCGTGCACAGCTCCCCCTTCAGATAAAAGAACACCGGCAGATTGTAGAAGCGCGACGGACAGCGCTCCATCATCTGCATCAGCGCATCCATCGCCGTGGGCAGCTTGCGGCGCATGAAATCCGCATACTTGCGGAACAGCGCCTTCGCCGCCGGCTTCAACTCCGCCAGCTCCGCCCCGCTCATCAGCAGCGTGTAGACCGCCATGTGGTTCTGGAACAGCGGCCGCTTGTCCGGATCGCCCTGCCGCTGCACCGGCAGCGAAAGCAACACCGGCACCTCCTCGCCGGGATGCCGCGCCGCGATCACCGCCTGCACCGCCCGCGCCGCGCAGCAGGCGAAATACGGCAGGAGGAGTAATTCTCCCGCCGTCTTCGCCATCTTCGCGCGAATCTCCGCGGTCGCCGCCAGGTCGAAATTCTCCACCACGACCCGGTTCCGCCCGGGCCTCACCCCCTTGCGGTGCAGCGATCGCACCCGCCACGCCGGAAAGGTCCGCATTTCCTCGATCATCGGCTTGGCCCGCCGGTAAAGCGCCTGCACCGGCTCGCCCGCCAGCGGCTCTTCCAGCCCGCCGGACACCGGCCCGCCTTCGGGAAAAGACCCAGTCGCCGCGATCTCCCGCAGCAGCTTGTCGATTCCCACCGCGTCATGCAGCGAGTGGCTCCACAGCACGACCAGCGCCCACCGCTCCGGCCCCAGCGCCACCACATGCAGCCGCAGATTCGCACCCGCCCGGTGAATGTCGATCTCCCGCCCGTTCAGCCGCTCCTCGATGAAATCCCGCAACCCATCGGGTCCCTCCAGATTCCACGTTTCCAGTGGCACCGCTGCGGCCACCGCCCGGTCCAGCTCCCACCGCGCCAGCCAGTCTCCGCCGCGCGACAGCCTCGCCTGCAGGATCGGGTACTTGCGGCCTAGTAGTTCCGCCGCGCGCCGCAGCGCCGCCAGATCCGGCTCCCCCGCACACTCCACCACCGTGCAGGCCAGGTGATGCCCCTGGCCGGTCCTCCGCATCAGGCTCTCCAGCCCCATCAGAAAGCCGTCGCTGCACGTCGCGCGCAACGGCCCCAGCGGGGCGGGCGCGGGCGCGTTCATGGAGCCTGACGCCCGGTCACCAGCGTCGCGATCTTTTCGACCGTGGAAAAATTCTCCCGCGACAGATCCGCCGGATCCATCGCCACCCCGAAGCGGTCCTCGATCGCCAGCAGCAGCTGCATGATCCCCATCGAGTCCAGCCCGGCGGTGAAAAGATCCGTCTCCGCCGTGATCGGACCGGCGTGGTCGAGGATGTCGGATCGGATCAGTTCGATGAGGTCTTGCTCCATGCGTCGGCGGTTCGAACACAGCCTATAGCGGTTCCTCTCCGCCGGATCAATCTCCGGCTGCCACCCGCACCGCTTTGCCCGACTCATAGCCGCGCTGATGGCAGATGGGCGCCAGCTTCTGGCTGAACAGGCCCGGGAAAGGCGTGGTGGTATCGATCTCGATCAGCCGCTTGCCCTTCATCCGCGCCAGCTCCACCCGGTGCCGGTGCAGCTCGCCACAGACCGTCTGGTGCGCGATCCCCACCGCCGAAGCCATGGTCTCCCACTTCACCGTCGGACCGCTGCCCTGCTCGT
>JAQGPE010000510.1 GCA_028293225.1 Akkermansiaceae bacterium
TCTGAACCCGATCGGATTGGGTCATGAAAAAATCGGGATGGAGGCGCTGATCGAGGCGCGGCTGAAGGGGGCCGAAGACTGGCAGGTGGCGGTACCGAAGGAGTGAGGCGCGTCCGGCGAGGCGATGAAATCGTGGCGATCGCTCTGTTCAACGGCGGCTGTGAAGGGTAGATCCGGGGCGCACCCGCCGTGTCCGCATCCATGGAGAATCCACCGCCCGCCTCCGGTTCCGTCTTCGCCGGTGAGAACTTCCAGAAGGTCAACTGGTCGGGCAAGGAGCTGGACCGGGTGGAGTTTTCCGGGTGCGGTTTCCGCCAGTGCGGGTTTGAGCGGACGGTGTTCCGGGACTGCCTTTTCGAGGACTGCGAGTTCGAGGCGTGCGACCTGACGCTGGCGGAGGTGACGGGGTCGTCCTTCAACCCGGCGGTGTTCCGCAACTGCAAGGCGAGCGGGATCGTGTGGTACCGGGTGGGGTTTGCCTTTGACGCGGCGTTCCTGGATTGCCAGCTGGACTACTCGAGTTTCTTCGGGATGAAGCTGAACCGGGTGCGCTTCACCGGCAGCCGGCTGAAGGAGGTGACCTTCGTGGATGCGGTGGCGAAGGATGTGCACTTCAAGGGCTGCGATCTGGAGGGGGCGGTCTTCACCCACACGGACCTGAGCCGGGCGGATTTCACCGGGGCGATGCGCTACGATATCAATGTGACGCAGAACCAGGTGAAGGGGGCGATTTTCGATCTGCCGGAGGCGGTACGCTTGTTGTCGTACTTCGGGATCAAGCTGAAGTAGGGAGGGCGTGGCGTGGTGGGCAGGTTCGGGGAAGTGCGGTCTGCGGCCGGAAGTTTTAGAGCTGAAGCGAGGACGCATCAGCCACTTTGCAGGCACGAATCGGAACGATCGCTAAATAGAAATCCCCCGGCCGGGGGTGCCGGACGGGGGATTTCGTTGTTACCTTGTACCCGGTGAAAGGGATGCTGGCGCTCAGCTTGCGCTGTTGCCGCGGCGGCGGCGGGTCAGGGCGAGCAGGCCGCAGGCGCCGAGGAGGCTGGCGGTGCCGGCTTCCGGGACGGAGACGACCTGGAGGCCGTTGATGGGGGCGCGGAAGACATTGTCGATGGCGTCGGCGGCGGTGCCCTGGGCGCTGATGGTGTAGCTGGTGGAGCCGGTGACGGTGAAGACGGTGTAGTTGCCCGCGCCGGTGGTGCCGGCGGTGACGGGGGTGAAGGCGCCGGAGAACTGGGCGCCGGCCAGATCCGTGATGCCGGTGGCGACGCCGCCGATGGTGAAGGTGCCGGTGCGCACGGCGGGGACGGCGGCGCTGGTGTTTTCGCCGTCGGAGTAGAGATAGATCTGGTAGGTCTGGGAGGCGCTGAGGTTGTTCAGCGTGAGGGTGGCGGTGTTCTGATTGATGTCGAGGTAGCCCTTCATGAGGCGCTCGTTGGCGGTGGTGGCGCCGACGAACTGGTTCGACCAGCCACCGATGTTGTAGGTGACGGTGAGAGCGGAGGCGGCTCCGGTGCTGTCGACCAGAGCGCTGCCGGACGTGGCGTTGTTCCAGTTGGCGGCGGGCAGGGCGCCGGCGACATCGCTGGCGGAGAGGCTGCCGTTGGCGCCGGCGTTGCCGGTGAAGTTGATGCTGACCAACGCGGCGCTGGCGGCGGCGGAGAGGGCGAGGCCGGCGAGAGTCGCCGTGAGGAGGGATTTGGCGGGGATCATGGTTTTTCCTGGGGATGGGGCCGGCTGGGTCCGGGTGTGGAGGCAGCCGTCCGCTCTCCCAGTGTCCGCGGCCCGGGAGTTCTGACAGGATTTCGCGGGGAATTTATTCGGGCTGGTGGTGCGCGGGGAAGTCAGGGCGGCCACGGAGGAGGGCAAATCAATCCGGTCCCCCTTTTAAGTTGCCGCTGGCGGCGGCGGTTGCATTTCCGGACAGCCTGATCAGAAGGCGGTGCCGATCGAGAAATGCCAGGTGCCGCTCGGTTCGCCGTCCTTCTGAGTCATGTTGTGGCCATACTCGAAGCGGATCGGGCCGACCGGCAGGTCGATGCGGATGCCCAGGCCCATCGCGACATTCGGCGAGCCGAAATCGAGACCGCCGGTGAGCGGGGAAAGATCGCCAACGTCCACGAAGCTGACTCCCTTTACCGGACCGAAGAGGGCGTGCACGTATTCGGCATTGGCGACCCAGTAGGTCTCGCCGCCGATCGGGTCGCCGGTCCGCGATTTCGGTCCGAGGTCGCGGAAAGCGAAGGAGCGCACGTCGTCCGGGCCGCCGAGGAACAGGCGCAGGTCGATCGGGAAATCCTGTGGACCGGTGGAGGGGAAGAGCATCCCGGTGCGGGCGCCGAGGTTGATCTGACCCTTTTTACCGGCCGGGATGTAGGTGGCGGCGGAGGTGGTCAGCTTGAAGTAGTTCGAGGTGACGCCGCCGACGATCAGGCCTTCTTCGGCGACCGCGTTCAGGTGGTAGCCCCTGGTGGGGGAGACCGGATCGTCGCGGCGGTCGTAGCCGAGATCCGCCCGGACGAAGTAGTGGCCGTAGATGGTTTCACCCAGTTCGTCGCGCGGCACCCCGGTGCTGGTGATGTTTACGATCGAGCCGCCCAGGGTGATGCTGGCGTCGACGTGCTTGCCGAGGTCGTCGCGCGAGAACTCCGCACTCAGGCCGGTCTCGAATTTGTCGTAGCCGTCAAAGGTCCGGGACACCGAGAACAGCCGCAGGCCGAGGTAGGTGTTCGTGTCGAACAACCAGGGGTCGGAAAGCCGGACTTCACCGAGCAGGCCGCGCGAACTGACTTCGATACCGGTGCTGAAGTTCCAGAGATTCCCGAAGATGTTGCGGTCGTGGTATTTGAAGCCGAGGACCGCACCTTCATAGCTGCCGATGCCGCCGTAGGTGGAGGTGCCGCGGGCGCGGGCTTCCTCGATGTGGAGGGTGGCATCGAGACGGCCGTTTTCATCCACGGTGTTCTCCGTGCGGATGGAGGCGAAGGCGCCGGTGCCGAGCAATTTCTTGATGCGGGCGTCGAAGGCTTCCGCATCATTCCATTGGCCTCTGAGATCGTCGAAGCGGGCCGTGACGCGGTCCTTCTTGGTGCGCTCCAAACCGTCGACGTTGATGTCGCCGAGGCGGCGGCGCACGCCGAACTTGATTTCGAAGCGGGGGGTCAGTTTCCCGCCTTCCAGATCCGTGTTCATCGTGTAGGTCTCCAGCGGGTAGCCTGTGGAGCGGAAGATCTTTTCGATGTCGCCGCGCAGCTTGGTGATGTGGTCGGTGTCGGCGATCTGGCCGACATACGGTGCGGCTTTGGCGCGCAGCGAGGCCATCAGATCGGCGGGAGCGCCTTCGAAAACCGGGGTGGCGATGTGATGCAACGGCCCCGCATCGATTTTAATGACGAAGGCAATCTGGCCGGTCTTCGGATCGATCGCCCGCTTCTGCTCCACGGCGGTGGCTTTCCAGTAGCCGCGCGAGTTGAAGTCGCCGGTCAGAATCGTCAGGCCTTCGGCGACGTCCTCCTCGCGGAATGGGATCGGCTGGCCGGGGCTGAGGACCCGCTCCTGACCGGAGATCTTAAAAAGCTTCGAAAGGCGTTTTTCGTCCTCCTCCGCAAAGCCAGGCAGAGCCACGGAGCCGATGGATAGGCGCGAGCCTTCATTGACGATCAGACGGATGGTGTTGCCGGAGATCGCGTAGACCACCGAAGGCGACTGAAAGCCCTGGCGTTTCATCAGGTTCGACAGCAGGAAGGCGGCGTCGGCCGCGCGGGACGCGCTCGGCGGGCGTTCCTTCACGTAAGCCAGGCGGTCGCCGAGCAGGCTGAGCGCTTCGCTTTCCTTCATCGAGCGCAGGCCTTCAACGTGTACATCAGCCGCTTGAGAAAGGAGGACCGAGGCGATGAAGCACAGGGTCGTCGTCAGGCAGAAACGGATCGCGCCGTTCTTTCTTCGCTGGTTTGAGGATGGT
>JAQGPE010000519.1 GCA_028293225.1 Akkermansiaceae bacterium
GGCCGACATGATAGTAGACCGGGTAGTCATCGCCATCCTGCGAGATCCAGTCCGGGAAACGGTCCAGATCCAGCTCCGAGAGATCCTCCAGTACGACATCCTCCGTAGTCGGCACGATGCTGTCGCCGTGCTTGCCGTTCCAGTCGTGGAAATTCTTGGTCGTGTAGATGTTGTCCGGCAGCCGGGTCTCGAAGAAATCCAGCACCGCCTCCTCGCTCCACAGCCCGCCCACCCGGCGCAGCTTGCGCTCGATCAGACCGATGTCCTCCTTCAGCGAAGCCAGCTGGTCCATCGCCTTCGAGCGGCCCTTCATCTTGCCCTGCAGGATCGCCTCGGCGATGAAGATCCGCCGCGCCGCGCCCGGGTCCACCCGGCCCAGGTGCACGCGCCGGTTCGCCACGATCGGCAGACCGCCGCACAGCACGGTCTCCTTGGCATAGACGATGCCCTGGCCCTCGTCCCAGTGGCCCTCGCCATAGCGGCGGGTGCACAGGTGCGGCGCGACCTTCTCGACCCACTCGGGATCGATCTTCGCCACCCGCCGCGCCCACAGCCGGGTCGTATCGACCAGCTCCATCGCCATCACCCAATCCCACTTCTTGCCGCCGAAAAGCCCCGACCCGGGAAAGACCGCGAAGTGGCCGCCGCTGGCACTGCGATAGGCGCGCTCTTCGCGATCGTAGAGGCCGAACTGCCGCGGCACCCCGGCCAGCAGCGCGCGGTGCAGAGAGTCATAGGAGGCGGACTTCTCCACCGACTCCGCGCCGGGCTTCACCTCCCAGCGCAGCTCTTTCACGATGAGTTCCTTCAGCTCGTCATGGACATTCGCCCACTCCGTCACCCGGCGGAAATTCAGGAAAGTATCGCCGCAGAACTTGCGCAGTTGGTTGCGCTTCCAGCCCCGCCCCTCGCGAAAACGCTGCAAATCCAGCCACAGCCGCAGGATGCCGCGGAAGTCGCTCTCAACGTCCTTCCAGCGGGCATGCGCGGCATCGGCTTCCTTGGCTTTTTCCGACGGCCGCTCGCGCGGATCGTTCGACTCCAGAGCGGAGACGATCGGCAGGATTTCCGCCAGGCAGTTCTCCACCCGCGCTTCCAGCAGCATGCGCGCCAGCCGCGGATCGACCGGCATGCGCGACATTGCCCGGCCGGCGTCGGTCAGCTGACGATCGCGGTCGATCGCGCCCACCTCGCGCAAAGTACGATACCCCTCGGAAATCGCTTTCGGCGACGGCGGATCGAGAAACGGGAAGTCCTCGATGTCCGGCAGCCCCAGCGATTTCATCCGCAGGATGACCCCGGCCAGCGAACTGCGGCGGATCTCCGGATCGGTGAAATCCGGCCGCTCCTCCAGCTCCTCCTCAGAGTAAAGCCGCACGCACACGCCCTCGCGGACGCGGCCGCAGCGGCCCTTGCGCTGACGGGCGCTGGCCTTCGACACCGGCTCGATCTGCAGCCGCTGCACTCCGCGCCCCGGACTCCAGCGGCTGACGCGCGCCAGTCCGGAATCCACCACGCTGACGATCCCCGGGATGGTCAGCGAGGTCTCCGCGACGTTGGTCGCCAGGATGATCCGCCGCTTGTTGCCGGGGTTGAAAATCTTCTGCTGATCGCCCAGACCCAGCCGTGCGAACAGCGGCAGGACCTCGGTGTTGCGATAGTTGCGGCCTTCCAGCGCATCGGCGCAGTCGCGGATCTCGCGCTCGCCCGGCAGGAACACCAGCACATCGCCACGCGCATCCACCTGCGTCAGCCAGTCCACCGCGCGCGGCACCTGGCGCGACAGTTCCTCATCATCCTCGCCCGGCAGGAAAAATTCCTCCACCGGGAACGTCCGGCCCTCGGCCTGGATCACCGGCGCGCCTTCGAAGAAGGTCGAGAACGCCCCCGCATCCAGCGTCGCGGAGGAAATGACCACCTTCAGCGCCGGCCGCCGCACCAGCAGCCGCTTAAGATAGCCGAGCAGGAAATCGATGTTCAGCGAGCGCTCATGCGCCTCGTCCAGGATCAACGCGTCGTACTGCTTCAGATCCGGGTCGCCCTGCGTTTCCGCCAGCAGGATCCCGTCCGTCATGAACTTCACCCGCGTCTCCCTCGAGGTCCGGTCCTCGAAGCGCACCTGGTAGCCCACGAAGCCACCCAGCGGCAGCTTCAGCTCCTCCGCCACCCGCTTCGCCACGCTCGCCGCAGCGATCCGTCGCGGCTGGGTGCAGCCGATCTTGCCCCGCCGCTCGGCCAGCGCTTCCGCCACCATTTTCGGCAATTGCGTGGTCTTGCCGGAGCCCGTTTCGCTCACCACCACGATCACGCTGTTTTCCCGGATCGCCTGCACGATCTCCCGGCGCATGCCCACCACGGGCAGGCCTTCCGGGTAGTTCAGTGGAGGAAGCGGCGGCAGCATCGCGCGCGGGAATAGCGGAGCATGCCACTACGGGTCGAGAAAATCCGGTTCAGCTGCCTTCCTTCGGGGCAGTTCGGGATTCCAACAACCGCCAGAGAAACGGCTCGATCGCAGCCGGGAATTCATCCTCGGGACAGATCACCTCGGGGACCCGACCGCCTCTAAAACACCAAATTCACCCCCAGCGACACCCCCGCGCGCTGAGTCTCTCCATACCCCGTCGCCAGCGCCGCACTAAGCGAGCACTTCTCGGAACACTGCCACTGCACCCCGCCGCGCAGGATCTGCTGCGCATCCCCCGCCGCATGCGCCGGCAACCACGCATAGGTCTCCACGAAAAGCATCCATGGCTTCGCCACCGTCCAGCGCGCCGCCACCCCGAAAAAGGTCGCATCCTCCGCGTCCGCAGCTACGCCATTTCCCGTAGCCCAGTTGAACCCCGCATTCACATCCGTGCTGAAGCGGTCGTTCCAGTCCCGCGTCGCGATCACCAGCAGATTCAGATTCGTGCGGTCCACCCCGAGATCATGCCCCGCAGCAGGCAGCACCGCCGCTGAACTGAGTGCCAGCCCGATCGGTGATTTCGCCGAGTCGAGCAGCGGCACCTTCAGCCCCAGGGTCACATCCAGAAAGCCATCCCGCTCATCCGCCGGACCCGGCTGATTCCGCTCCCGCTGCCCGCCGTAGCCCAGGATCATCGATCCCTCCAGCCACGTCGTCAGACCGGTCGTCAGAGTCAGGTTGCCATCGGATGATTCACTCCCTTTGTCGCGATAGCCATCCACCGTGAAATCCGCCTCCACCTCCTTCGGAGCATGCACTCCCGAGTCGTCGACGATCAGGGGGGCGCCGGCATGCGCCGCTGAAGCACCCGCCAGCAGCAGGCAACACCCCACTACGACACCCCTAGGACTTGTGCAGCCACCTCTCATACTGGTCACGGTCCAAGCGAATGATTTCCTGCTCCTCTTCGCCAGACCAATCCCCGTCCGCCTCCCTCCAGTAGTTCGGATACTCTGCCGCCGCGACGACATCCCGCGGATCGCTCAAGGCATGCGCCGTCTGAATGCCCAGCCGTTCATAATCCCCTGCGGCCAATTTCAGAACCGCCAGCCTCACCCGTGCCATTTCCGAATGAAATGACTCGGCGCCATACCGCCCGATCACCGCCGAAATCTCCTCAAAAGAGCTGCCCGGGAAATCGCGGCGGATCACCCGCTCCACATCTCCTTCGGAAACCACCGGCACATGCTGGTTCATCTCTTACTCTCCTCCGCTTCGGCCGCCGCTTTCTTCTTCGCCATCGCTTCCACCGCCAGCGCCTTCCAATCCCGCTCCGCCTGAAAGCCCTCCTTTTCCAGAAATTCCTTCAGCGTGGGAAACACATCCGCCGGCCACTTCGCCGCCGTCATCCCGGGCCAGCGGATCTGCGAGCACAGGAAGCAGACTTCCATCACGCTCGTCTTCCCCGCCGCATCCGTGAACTCGATCGAGTGGTGCGGCTGGTTGCAGCGCTTCGGCTCCGCCAGAGGCTCCGTCGCCATGCCTTCCACCGCCGCCAGCAGCTTCGCCTTCACCTCGGCAGTCAGCTCGGCCGCCTTGTAGACCACCTCGGGCCCCGACCACAGGCCTTCGCCTCCCCAGGAATGCTCCGTCATCCGCACCTTCTGCGCTCCCTTGATCGCCGCGACGAACTCCTTCTTGAAAATCACCCCGTCCACCTCCTCCACAAAGGCCGCTTCGCCAAAGCCGGAGGAAAGCATCATCACTCCAGCCAGCGTGGAAAAAATCGCGCGACGCTTCACAGCAGCACGCAAACTCATCACGGCTTTTGCGTCAAGCATTATATGCTGTTTTTCTAGCATTCGAGCCACCAAACCAGGAATTCACTTCCCCTCTCTGACCGGACTCTCCCGGCTCATCACTCCCAGCAGCCGCTGCATGGCCACCTTCTGACTCGCCGGAGCGGTGTCCGCCGCCCTTTCGAAGGAGGGGCGATCTTCTGTAGCCCATCGCCGCCAGAGGAGCATCAGGGGGCCTCTGAGATCATTGGATTGCTGTTCCTGCAGCCACTCGTTGGCCGCCTCCCACTTATGCTTGCCATGGCCCAGGGCGATCGACGGAAGCAACCACGAGCGAAGCTTCACCGGATCGCTCGTCTTTGACACAAAGGCTTCCACCCGCTCGGGATCATCTTCCGCCGCACGCCCCAGGAAATACGACCGATCGAAATCGAGGGCTTTCGACAGCGGCTGCGGCAACGCCTGAATCGCGTCAACAAACTGCCAGGATTCCTCAATGCTGATGGGCGGCTTGATCCAACAAAGCGGCTCGATGAAAGCTTCCAATTGCGGCATGCTTAATTTCGGCAGCAGCTTCACCACTGACTCCTTCTTTGCTTTCCTGTAGCACACCGCGGCATACCCCACCATCCTGGGATCCTCCGAATTCAAGGCCCACTGCATGGCGGCCTCCGGCTGGGCGACGCTCCAGCACGTCAGGGAGATGCCGGCCAGAGGGGTGTCGCCTTTCTCAAGGCCGGCGCGGGACAGCCCCAGGGTCGTCCCCTTGGCATCCGCCGCCGCGTGCATGATCACTGCTTCCGTCGCAGCTCCCTGCGCTACGGATGAACTGGTGACCGCTCTCAGTTCCGTCAGTCCCAGGTGATCCGGATGCTGATCGTATTTCCGGGCGAAATCCTCAACCTTCGCCGCCTGATCCAGGAGACCTCCACGATGCGCCGGGCGATCTGTGGCATCGGGCGCCGGCCAGTCGAGCTTCGCGGTCAGCAGCTCCTGAATCACAGGCACGGGGACTACCGCCGCCACGGCCACCACCGGCTTCGGAGGGGACTCGCTGACGATCACCCGCGGTCCCGGTCGATAGAAGAGACTACCGGCCGCAGCACCGATCAGCAGTCCGGAAAACAATAACGCCGCCGGAAGTCCGCCCCCAAAAAACGCCGTCAACAAGCCGTCTGAAGACGAGCGGGGATAGGTGGGTTTCTCGCTCATCTGGCCATGGAGGGTGGGAGATTCTTTTCCGCCTGTTCACGCAGGGCAGGCTCGGAAAGCCGCGCAATCATCGCCTTGGCGGCCCCGCGTTTCAGCCCGGCCAGGGAGGTCCGCGACGAATCGCCGTTTTCATCTGCCAGACCCTGCTGCGAAACCTTGGCCATGACCGCCAGGATCAGGTCGTCGGTATCCTTACCCGGTTTCGCCTGCTCGACGTAACTCTGCAGGCTCCAGGGCGACTGTTTCAGCCAGAGCGCCACCACATTCTGCAGCGCCTCCTCCTGCTTCAGTTTCGCCCGGTGCTCGAAAAACCACGGCAGCGCCGCGAGAGCATCCTTCGCCGACCAGTCCTTGAGAATCCGGCCCTCCAGCCCCGCCTGCACCTCCTGCGGCAAATCCAGCTTCACGACCGTCTCCGCAGCCAGGGCCGGGTCATCGTAGCTCAAGATGGGCATCGCCTTCTCCACCATGGCTGCCGGGATGCCTGGCT
>JAQGPE010000531.1 GCA_028293225.1 Akkermansiaceae bacterium
ATGCGCCGGACGGCATCCTCATGGCCTAGTCCGAGGGCCGCTGCCTCGACGCGAATGGGAGCATCTTCCGGATGCTCTGCTACACCCGCGACGAATTGATCGGACTGCACGCCTCGGATGTCGTGGCCGGGACGGAAATCCCGCACCTTGAGCCGGTCTTGGACGCGCTCAACGCCGGGTCCGAGTATCACCGCGAATGGCAGTTCCGGCGCAAGGACGGTTCCCATTTCGTGGCGGAGGTGATCGGGACGAAGTTGCCGGACGGCAATCTGCTCGCGATGGTCCGCGACCTCACCGAGCGCAAGCGGGCGGAGGCGCGCGAGCGGGAGGCGGAGGAAGCCGAGCGGGCCCAGCGCGCGAAGAGCGAGTTTCTGTCCCGCATGAGCCACGAGTTGCGCACGCCCCTGCACGCCATCCTGGGCTATGCCCAGCTCATGGAGCAGGACCCGCGAAGCCCCGATGACCAGGAAAGCATCGGGGAAATCCTGCGCGCGGGGCAACGCCTGCTGGTGTTGATCAACGAACGGCTCGAGATCCCGTGAAGCCGGAGCCGGGGTTCCGGACGCTGATCTTCATCGAGGTAGGGAAATGAAAAAAGAAGTTTGGCAATTGGCGCGCGTCAGCGATCACTCATTTTCCAATCTCCAGTTTCCAATGTTCACTTTTCATTGAGCCAGAGGCACGCCGGCACGCCCCGACACGGGTCGCTAGGGTTTTACCCTCGTCAATAGTCCACAGTCCCCCCGGAGCCGCAGGCACTCGGCGGGCTCGATTGGTGATTCGAGAAAATGAAAAACTTGATCGCCGACGACGATGTGACCGGGCGGAGCTCCGCGGAGGCCAGCGCCCAAGCTGAAGTCCATCAAGGAGGAAGAACGAGCCACCCTCACAAGGACGGCGCGACTCTGGCGTGGCTCTCCATCCTGTCCATCCTCACCCTCCTGTCGATCTGCTGGATGGAAGCGGGCTGCTCCCGGCCGGAACCATCACCGCTCCGGGTAGGCAGTCTGGTCTGGCCGGGCTACGAACCGTTCTACACGGCCCGGCAGCTGGGCTATTTGGACGAGAAACAGGTTCGCCTGATGGAATACACCTCCACCTCGGAAACGATCCGCGCTTTCAGCAATGGCACGATCGAGGCGGGAATGATGACGCTCGATGAGGCGCTCCTCCTGGCCCAGGATGTTCCCGACATTCGCCTGGTGCTGGTGCTGGATTATTCCAACGGCGCGGACATGATTATGGCCAGACCGGAGATCGCCGGTCTCAAAGACCTGAAGGGTCGCCGTGTGGGAGCCGACACTTCGGCCATGGGCGCCTATATGCTCATGCGTGCCTTACAGCTCGCGGACCTGACGCCTCAGGAGCTGGAGATCGTGCCGCTGGCGCCCACGGAGCACGAGGCCGCCTTCACGCAAGGGCTGGTCGATGCCGTGGTCACGGGTGATCCCACCGGGACGAAACTGCGGAACTTTGGGGCGCGCCAAATCTTTGACAGCTCTCAGATTCCCGGAGAGATCGTGGATGTCCTGGTTGTGCGCGACGCCTACCTCCAGGCGCACTTGGAGACGGTCAAGCATCTCCTTCAGGCCTACTATCGAGCGCGGGTCTACTGCAAGGAGAAGCCGCAGGAGGCTGCGGAGATCGCGGCCCTGCGCGCGAAAATCAGCCCGCAAGAGTTTCTCTCCTCGCTCGATGGTCTGCTCCTTCCCGAGGCCGATGAATCGCGCCGCATGCTGATGGGCAAACCGCCCGTGCTGCTGAAAAACGCCCAAACGCTGGCGGCGGTCATGCGTGAGAAAGGGCTGCTGAGGAAGGATGTGGACATCCAGGCGCTGTTTGATGAGCGGACGCTCGCTCGCTTATTGCCGTGAAGCCCCTCCTGTCGATCCCCCTGCGCGTTCTCCTGCCGGGACTGCTGCTGAGCTGCGCGGCCGCCGCCGGACTGATCTCGTGGCAACTCGACGCACGAGTGCTCGCGGGCGAAATCGAGTCCCAATTTCTCGACGAGGCGAGGCTCCGCATCACCAGCCTGCAGGCGACCTTGGAATACCACTTTCGCAAGGGCGATCCCAGCGGCGTGGAGCTGGCGGTCTCGGGGATGGCCACCCGCAGCGATATGATCGCGGGGTTCGTGCTCGATCGGCAGAACCGGGTCGTGGCGGCGACGAGGAGAGCGATGGTGGGCAATGCCGCGGACGCTATCGGCGCTGGGCTTCCCGGGGATCTCAAGGGCCGGCACTCGGTCCATCTTGCCCAAGTCAGAGCATCCGGAAATGGAAGCATGGTGCTTTCCCAGGACCGGCACGTCGCGGTCGCCTACTACCCGCTCGCGGTGGAGGTGGATGACCACGCCCTGCGGCCGACGCGGAACGGTCTCGTGGTGCTGGTGCTCAATACGCAGATCGCCGGCATCCGGGCGCTGCAAGCCGCCAGGCGTCAGGCCCGCGATAACGCCCTCGTCTTCGCTGGCATCGCCTTGGGGGCGTGGGTGTTGCTCCATCTCAGCCTGACGCGCCGGGTGGCGGGGCTGGTCGCCACGACGCGGCGCCTCGCCTCGGGAGATCTCACCGCGCGCACCGGAATCGAGGGAAGCGATGAACTGGCGCAGGTCGCCAAGGCCTTTGACTTGATGGCGGGCCGCATTGCCGAGGACATTTTCCGCCGGGAACAGGTCGAAGAGGAGTTGCGGGAAAGCGAGACCCGGCTCCAGGTGGCCACCCAAGCATCGAACCTCGGCCCGTGGGATTGGAATCTCATCACCGACAAGGTCCACTTCTCACCCGAGTGGAAACGGCAACTGGGCTATTCGGACGAGGAGATTGCCGGTCATTTCGACGAATTTCGCACCCGGCTGCACGCGGAAGACTATGACCGCATCATGTCGACGGTGCAGGCCTTCATGGCCGATCGCCTTAAAGGCTACGACGTTGAGTTTCGCATGCAGCACAAGGACGGATCCTATCGGTGGATTCATACCCGTGCGCTCATGCTTTTCGATGCCGCGGACAAACCCATCCGCATGTTGGGATGCCATCTGGACATCACCGACCGCAAGCTCGCCGAGAATGCTTTGCGCGACAGCCAGCGCTTTGCCGAGAGCATCGCGGAGAACTCCACCAGCCTCATTTATCTCCTGGATCTTGAGACCGGCAGGAACATCTACTCGAACCGCGGCGTCGGGGAATTCCTCGGCTATTCGCCGGCCCAGATGATCGAGATGGGCGACCACGTCCTCCCGACGATCATTCATCCCGAGGATCTGCCGCGGGTGATGCAGCACTACGCCCATTTTGCGGACGTGCCGGACCATCGCGTTATTGATCTCGAGTATCGCGTGAAGCACACCAGCGGCGACTGGCACTGGGTCTGGGTGCGCGACACGGTCTTCAACCGCCGCCCGAATGGCGCCACCTGGCAGATCATGGGCACGGTACAGGACATCACGGAGCGACGCCGGATCGAGAGCGATCTCCAGACCGCCAAAGCCAGCGCTGAAACGGCGAACCGGACGAAGAGCGAATTCCTCGCGAACATGAGCCATGAGATTCGCACCCCCATGAACGGCATCCTCGGCATGACCGACCTGGTGCTGGACACTCCGCT
>JAQGPE010000055.1 GCA_028293225.1 Akkermansiaceae bacterium
GTTTTCTTCGCATCGACGGCGGCTTCCACCAGGTTGGCCTGGAAAAGCTCGCGGCTGGCGTGGTGGGAGCAGCAGAAGGTCGAGACCATGCCGCCCTTGTCGAGAAGCTTCAGAGAGCGCAGGTGGATCTCCTTGTACCCGCGCATGGCGTCGGCCAGGGTCTTCTTGTTGCGGGTGAAGCTGGGAGGATCCAGGATGATCAGATCGTATTCCGGCGCGGCGTGCTTCAGGAAGCCGAAGACATTGTGCTCCTGGACATCGATTTCCAGGCCGTTGATTTCGGCGTTGCGGCGGGCGGCGGCACAGGCGTGCTCGGAGATGTCCACGGCGGTGACTTTGGCCGCTCCGGCCTTGGCGCAGGCGAGGGCGAAACCGCCCTGGTTGGTGAAGCAGTCGAGAACCCGCTTGCCCTTGGCGAAATGAGCCACTTCGGCGTGGGCCTGCAACTGGTCCAGATAGAGGCCGGTTTTCTGGCCGTCGAGGATGTCGATCTCGAACTGCAGGTCGTTGGCGGTGACGGTGAAGACTCCCGGGTTCTGGCCGTGAAGGAGGCGGATTTCGTTTTCCATGCCCTCGGCCTTCAGAACCGGGGAATCGTTGCGCAGGAGAACGGAAGTGGGATTGATCAGCTCCAGCAGGGCGGCGAGGATCAGATCCAGCCGCAGGTGCATGCCCAGCGTCAGGGTCTGGACCACCAGGTGTTCGCCGTAGCGATCGACGATGAGTCCCGGGATGCCATCGGACTCGCTCCAAACCAGCCGGCAGAGCTTGGGGTCGATGCCGAGGCGCTCGCGGAGTTCGCCGGCCTGGCCGATGCGGCGCAGGAAAAAGTCGGCATCGAGATCCTGGCGGCGCCGCGAGAAGCGGCGGGCGACGATCTGGGAGTGGGGATTGTAGATCGCCGTGCCGAGCGGGCGGTCGTTGAAATCCTTCAGCGTGACGACGTCACCGGGCTGCGGGTCACCGAAGGCCTTCTTCACTTCGGAAGAGTAGACCCATTCGTGGCCGTGAAAGATGCGGGCGCGGGGAGCGATGACGAGTCCGGGCATAGCGTGGGGGCAAGGCATGAGGCGGACGGGGGACCGGAGCAAGCACGGAAAGACGTGGTGGCGAAGTCCGCCGCGCCGCCGGAGTTTCCCGCGCCGCCGGGAAAAGTAAAACGCGCGGACGGATGACCCGCCCGCGCGTTCTGCTCGATTTCGATACGGGTTACCCAAGAAACCCGCACCGATCGGAGGATCACCGCCCGATGAAACGGGTGATCTTCCGGAAGGGGGAAGACCGTGCGTGTCCTTATTCCTGCTCGACCCGGAAGAAGCCCTTGGCGGAGCGTGGGAAGGGAACCGTGGCGGTCGTCTGGCCCGCGGCGCCGGGGATGCCGGAGCGGAGCACGCCCGACCAGCCGGTGAGGTCGGATGAGGTCGTGACGCGGTAGGTTTTCGCCGCGGTGCTGGTCCAGGTGAGCGTCACCTCATTGGTCGTGAAGTTGAAGCTGGAGGAAATCAGCTTGAAATCCGATGGCGCCACGACACCGCTGGTCAGGGACCAACTGGTGATGTCATGGGCTTCCGCAAGACCGCCGGTGCGGGAGGCAAAGCCGACGTAGGCGGTGCCGGTGGCATCGACCGCTCCCAGCGTGGCCAGATTGACCGCCAGGTGATCGACCACCAGGATGTCCTCGAAATACACGCTCAGGCTGCCGGGCGTGTAGACCACGTGGACTGGATAGGGGGCGCCCTGGCCGGTGGGGTCCAGCAGTGCGCCGGCGCCCCGCAGGGTGATTCCGGGGATCGTCGCCAGATCGACCAGCGCGAGTTCGGTGCCGGCGCTGGCGATGCGGAGGGTGGCCGGGCTCTGCTCGGTGCCGTTGACGAAGGTGTCGAAGGCGACGCTCAGGGCGTTGGTCTGCGCACCGGTCTCGGCGTTGATGACCTGGAGATTGCTGCCGGCCGGGCTGTTCTGGACAATGAAGGCGAGACCATCGGCGCCGGTGGCGCTGTCGAGGCGGCTGATCTGCATGTTGAAGGTGGTGTCGAAACCCTGGCCGACGTTCTGGCGCTTACGGAACCAGACCGTGGAGGACTGGCCGTTGACTTGGTCGGTCAGACGGAGGCGCTTGTGGTCGCCCGGCAGCGGCCGGTTGGCGAAGTCATTCAGGATCTGAGCCGATCCGAACAGGGCCAGCTCATTGCCGGAGTTGTCGAAGTCGGAGTAGGCGATGGTCGTGATGACCGGGGTGATGACATTCACGGCAAAGGTCGCGGTGCCAGGTGTCGCACCCGGGGAGCTTGCAGTGAGGGTGTAGGTCGTGGTCTGGGTGGGATGCAGGGTCAGCGTTCCGTTGGCGGCGGTCAACGTGGTGTTGGTCGCGCCGTCATTGATGACGAGCGTCTGCGATCCGGCGGACTGGTAGTTGAGATAGAGGGCGTCTCCCGAAACCAGAGTGGTGGCGCTGCCGGTGACGCTCACGTAGGGGATGAGCGACGAGCCGGGGAGGGGAATTTGCAGCGTTGATGTGGTTCTGGTGGCCGGGGTCGGAAAGTCGAAGGCCGTGACGTTGTCGATCAGGGTCCAGGCCGTGCCGTCATTGCTGCCTTCCAGGGTCCAGCGCACCGGGTCGCGGTCGGCACCGTCGTTGCCGGTCGTGATGGCGTAGCTGCCGATGGGTGGCGGGCTGGCTCCGAAGTCGAAGATCAGCGGCGCTTTGTTGTAGTCGAGCCACTTGGTGGTGAGGTCGTTGTCAATGACCTTCGAGGCATCCTCGGGGACGTTTGGATTCGTCGCGCCGCCGGGATTTTGCACTCCGACCGGAGTCACTTGTCCGGTGCTGTTATAAAAGGCGAATTCGGTCAGCTGGGTCCAGGTGGTAGTCGTTTCGTCGCGGGTCTTCAGGGTTTTGTAGCGGACGTAGCGGAAGGTGGATTCCCCGCCGACGACTGAGCGGAGGATCGTCGAGGCGGTGGCCGTGTTGCCGGTACCGCTGTCTTTCGCGGTGATCTGATAAGTGTGATCGCCGGGAGTCAGGATCAGTTCCTGGTTGCCGGAGGTCCCGACCGAGCCCACGTCCGTGATGGTCACCTGATCGGCGAACGAGGTGCCCCAGTTGAGGAAGGGATGGTCGGCGGTGCGGGAGATCGGCAGATCGACGTCGAAATAGTCGACCGAAACCGGGCCCTGGGCCTGCATTTCCGCGCTGACGCTGCTGATGGCGATGTCGCCTCCATTGCCGTTCTGGATTCGCAGGCGGGTGAAGTTGATATTCGGAGCCGCCAGCAAAACGCCCAAAGGAGTGCCGGTGGTGGCGGTGCCGGGGTAGAGGCTGGTGCGGCCGGTCTGCCAGTCATAGAGGAGCGTGACCACTCCGGTCGCGGTGGTCGGCACGGCATAGACCGCGGTGCCGAAGTTGACTTGGAAGCCGATGGAGGGATTGGTCCCGGACAAGTCGCCCACGAAGATATGCTCGTTGTCGCCGTCATAGAGCGAGACGCCGGCATAGCCGTCATTGTGGCTGAGGGCGGTGAAATCGATGGTCAGCTTGAGCAGGCGCTGGGTGCCATCGAAGGTTTGTGCGAAATTGCCGAAAGCCGTGCGGGCTCCACCGGCGGTGTTGATACCGCCGTTCTGAATGGTCATGGCGCCACCGGCAGGTTGGGTCCAGGCCTGGCCGGTGATGGGGATGCGGCCCGGCAGGGCGGTGCCGTCGGCGGCGGTGAAGTCATCGGAGAAAATCACCTGCCCTGAGGACGAGGCTACCGTGCAAGCGAGTGCGCCAACGACGGCCAGCAGGCCGCCGAAATAAGTGCGGGTCATTGGGTTTTGGGGAATTGGGGTTCGTCAAAATGCCCGGGGAAACGATAGCTTGGGTGCGGCGTTTCCAGAGGCATGAAGCAGAAGACCCGGTTGAAGGATCGAACGCTTCATGACGTAATGCGGATTCGGTCTGCGGTTTCCGCCAAAGTTTCAGGGGAAATTTCTCATCCTGAAAAATGCCCGGGGCAAGTTGCCTGAATGCACGCTTACGGGCATCGTTTCATGCCCAAGATTCACCTTGCCGCTGCTCTGGCGCTCCGGTAGCGGTCGTGGAATGACCGAGGTGGCCGCCATACTCGAAGAGTTGAATCGCGGCGAGGGCGTGGCATCCGAACGTCTGCTGCCGCTCGTCTACGAAGAGCTGCGCCGGCTGGCCGCCTCACGCATGCAGCGCGAGTCCGGCAGCCAGACGCTGCAGCCGACCGCGCTGGTTCACGAGGCGTGGCTGCGGCTGGTCGGCAATGGCGATCCGTCCTGGCAGAATCAGGCGCACTTCTTCGGTGCGGCGGCGCGCGCGATGCGTCGCATCCTGGTGGATCGCTCGCGCAGCAAGGCGGCAATGAAGCGACAGTCGCGCGAGAATGTGCCGGATCTGGATAACGAGGCGACCGTGGAGGCGGACGATCATATTCTGATGATCCACGAGAGCCTGAAGCGGCTGGAGAAGGAGGACCCGGCCGCGGCGAACGTCGTACTTCTCAAGTTCTACAGTGGACTTAGTAGTGAGGAGATCGCGCGCATGTCGCAGTGCAGCGTCCGCTCGGTGGAGAGGCAGTGGACCCTCGCCAAGGCGCGGCTTTATCAGATGATCCAGGAGGACCAGGGGAATCCCCAGCGGCCATGAGCATGACCACCATCCTTTCATCGAGCGACGTCGAAGGCGTGATCTTCGAGGCGGCCCTCGCGCTGGAGGACCCGGCCGTGCAGCAGGCTTTCCTGAAGAGATCCTTTCAGGGCGATCCGAAGGGGCTGGCGGAAATGACCGTCCTGCTGAGTTCCGCACGCGATGCGGCGTCCTTTTTCGTGGAGGCGCGCGAGCAGCGCACGATCGTCGCCTCGGACGTGCTGGCTGATATCACCCGGATGGATCTGCCGTGCACTCCCGAGCCGGCCGTGCAGGCGGAAGGACCGGGCACGCGGATCGGGCGCTATCGCCTGGTCAAGCGGATCGGCGAAGGCGGCTGCGGCGTGGTCTACGAGGCCGAGCAGGAACAGCCGATGCGCCGTCGCGTGGCGCTGAAGGTGATCCGCCTCGGCATGGATACCGAAGGGGTGATCGCGAGATTCGAGATCGAGCGCCAGGCGCTGGCACTGATGGATCACCCGAACATCGCCCGGGTGTTGGACGCCGGGTCGACGGTGAGTGGCAGACCTTACTTTGTGATGGAACTCGTCGACGGGGAAAAGATCACCTCGTACTGCGATGAGCGCGGACTCGGAAACACGGAGCGGCTGGAGCTTTTCATCCAGGTCTGCCAGGCGATCCAGCACGCGCATCAGAAGGGGATCATCCACCGCGACATCAAGCCGTCGAACATTCTGATCACCCATCACGACGGCGCCGCATCGCCGAAGGTCATCGACTTCGGGATCGCCAAGGCGACCGATCCGCAATTGACGGGAGAGACCGCCTTCACGGCGCACGACCAGTTCATGGGCACGCCGGCCTACATGAGCCCGGAGCAGGTGGACATGGTGGGGATCGATGTCGATACGCGCAGCGACATCTACAGTCTCGGCGTGCTGTTGTTCGAGCTTCTGACCTCCCGCACACCTTTCGATGGGGAAGAGTTGGTGAAGTCGGGGCTCTCCGAGATGCGCCGTACTTTGTTGGAGACGCCCAGGCCGCTGCCCTCCCAGATGCTTGCCACCGCCTCGGTGGACGGGCTGGCGGACATCGCGGCACGCCGGCATCTGGAGCCGCAGCGGTTGATTTCCTTTGTCCGCGGCGACCTCGACTGGATCGCGATGAAGGCCATGGAGCGCAATCGCAACCGGCGCTATCAGACGGTGAACAGCCTGGCGATGGACGTGCAGCGCTTCCTGAACAACCAGCCGGTGATCGCGCGGCCGCCGGGGCGGTTCTATCTGTTCGGAAAATTTGTCCGCCGCAACCGGCTGGCCGTCGTCTCGTGTGTAGCCGTGGCGCTGTCATTGATCGCCGGACTGGGCGCGGCCATGACCCTGTATTTCCGCGAACGCCAGGCGCTGGTCGAGCAGGCCCGGCTGAGCAGAGAGACGGAAGCCTCCCGGGAGGCTGAGGCCCGGTTGCGGCGCGAGGCGCAGGCGCGGGCAAATGTGTCGCGCGTCGCTCT
>JAQGPE010000550.1 GCA_028293225.1 Akkermansiaceae bacterium
GGTGGCGACATCCTGTTACTGAACCGGTCGGGCAGCGGGCTGAGGACGATCCTTCACCTCCCACGGGATTGAACGATGCTGCTCTTTTTCCAGCTTCTCCAGTTTCTCCCTGAACTCCGCCGAATGGCTGGCCTGATAAAAGACGAAACCAAACCCGGCCACGACCAGCAGGAGCCAACCCCAGTAGAGCAGCGCAAGAAACACGCCGGTGCTATCGAGCTTCTTCGCATACGCGTAGTCCGCCGGACACGCGAAGCAGCGATAGCCCACCCAGATATTGAGAATCGGCACCATCGTCCCGAAGAACCACCAACCGCTCATCCCCACGTTCTTCAAACGGGTGACCGTGGTGAAAATCGTGATCACCGGGATGAAGAGGTAGAGCAGAAAGGGCAGGTAGACCCAGGGTCTTTGCGGCATTTCATGCTGCAACCTGGTCACGACCACACTGATGATGACCCCCAGCACCACCGGCAGGATCACCATCCCGACGAAGTACCCCGCCCGTCCGGTACCCGTGGGGGTCGCCCCCTTCCAGTTCTCCACCACCCGGGTCTTCGGCGCCACATAGGGCTGCTCGTCCTTGGCCACCAGCGTCGGCGCCGCCCGTCTGGAAAACAATCCTTCGACATCTCCCGCCGCCGACCAATCGGTCATGCCCCGGCTCCACACCAGATCCCGGCGCGGGTCGATTTCGCCACTGCGCGCGAGTTCCTTCAAGTCCGCGAATGGAACCGGTCCCACCCTTTCATCTCCGGATGTATAGTACCACTCTGCGTCAGCCACGGCGCTTGCCTACGAGTTAAAACCACGAAAGTCAAACAAACGCCGGAACCTGGCAGCGCTTCACCTGGTGCCGAGAGGCCGAAATATCCGCGCCCTCCGTTAGACGGCCGCCCGCTCATGCCACCGCTGAAAAGGGCGGCCCGCTTCCTGCTGAGTCCCCTCCCACCAGTCCGAACTTCCACATTCCGCTAAAATGCGATTTCTCGCTCTGCTTGTTCTTTTTCTTCCCGCCTTGGCCATGGCCACCCCCACCGAATCCAAGGAGAGTTACCAGCCGTCGAGAGGCGAGCCCATCCGCTATCTGCAGTACCTGCCGGAGGACTACTCGCCGTCCGGAGAAAGGCTGCCCCTCGTCATCTTCCTCCACGGCTCCGGCGAACGCGGCACGGATCTCGATGAAGTGAAACGCCACGGCCCCCCGCAATACGCCATGAAGGGCCACGGCTATCCCTTCATCCTGATCGCTCCGCAATGTCCCGACGACCGCTGGTGGGACACCGGTGAAATCATCGCCCTCACCAAGTATCTAATCAAAACGCTGCGGGTCGACTCCGACCGCGTCCACCTCACCGGCATCAGCATGGGTGGCTACGGCACCTGGAACTGCCTCGCGGCCGAACCGAACCTCTACGCCAGCGGCATGCCGATCTGCGGCGGGGGCGATCCCTCCACCGCGCCTCTGCTGAAGAAGGTCCCCATCTGGGCCTTCCACGGCGAAAAAGACCAGTCCGTCCCGGTCGAAAAAACCAGGGAAATGGAAGCCGCCGTCCTCGCCGCCGGCGGCAGAAAACTCCGCACCACCTACTACCCCGACTCAGGCCACAATTGCTGGACGGAGACCTACGAAAACCCCGCCGTCCTCGCCTGGATGATGGTCCAGGTGAAATGAAAATCCCCGCCTTTAATCGGGCTATCATTTCAATCGGTGAGGTCCTGGCCCGAAGCCCGGAAAGCAGAAGTCCACTCCCTGCAAAACTTGGCGCGCTTGGCGTCTTGGCGGTGAAAAATCCCGCTAAGGACCCCTCTCCTCAAGCCCACGCCGGAACCTCCAACCGGAACTCCGGAATCCTCGCCAGCACCCATTCACCGTCCTCGGTCTGGCAGAAATACGCTCCCTCGGCGACCGCGCCGGAGTGCGTCACATGGTAGCTGTTGTAAGAAAATCTTTCCCCCGGAGCCAGTACCGGCGTTTGCCCGACCACGCCTTCCCCTTCGACCACGATCGTCTCACCGTTTTTCTCCCTCACGATCCACTTGCGGCCCCGGATCGTAATGGTCTGTGGCGAATCGTTCCTGATCGAGATGAAATACACGAACGGATGCGGCCGTTCGGACGGGGCCTCCAGGCTCGGCATGTAAATGACATCATCCACACGGACGGTGAGTCCTTCGATTTGCCGGACGGATGGGGTCATGAGCCCGGACCCTGCCCTATGAGCCCCACTGCTGCCAAGCGGGAAAGCCGCTGCGACCTGGGATCACGCCGGCCACGCTCTCGCTGCCGCCGCCGCCGTCGCCAGCAGGCTCTCCCGTGACGCCCCATCCCGCGCCTGCACCGACATCCCCTGAAAGACCGTCAGATAAAAGCGCGCCAGCTCCAGGGTATCGGTCCCCGCCGGCAATTCCCCACCAACAAGCGCTCGATCCAGCCGCGTTTGAAATGCCTGCAGCGAGCCGGTTCGCCGCTTCTGAACCTCTGCCTGCGCCGGTTCCGCCGCAGGTGAAGCATGGTTCAACGCCAGCGACAGCATGCATCCCGCCGGTCGCCCTTCCGTAGTCAACTCGACCGCCACGGCCTCTCCGAGTTGCCGGAATGCCTCCCGCGCGGAAAGATCAGCCCTGAGGATCGGTTCGAAATACCCGCCCGGCCCACTCAGATAGCGGTCGATCGCGGCCAGAAACAGCGCCTCCTTGTCGCCAAAAACCGAGTAGAGGCTTGAGGGACTGATCTGCATCTCCGTTAGCAGCACGTCCAGCGACGCCCCCTCGTAGCCCCGCTCCCAGAAGACCCGCATCGCCCGGTCCAGCGCTTCATTCTGGTCGAAGGTCCGCGGTCTCCCCCGCCCTCTCCGGGGCCCTTCGTCCTCCTTTTTCATATCGTTCATTCCATAATTCACCTTGACCTCTCAAAATACAATCGCAAGCTGCCGCTGAAATTCAGAACGGATACTCCATTAATCCCATGAGCAATTCCAAAAGCAAAGTCGCATTGATTACCGGCGCGTCGCGCGGAATCGGCAAGGCCATCGCGATCCGTCTCGCCGCCGATGGAGCTTCGGTCGCCATCACCTACACCTCCTCTCCTGACAAAGCCACAAAGGTGGTCGCTGACATCATCGCCGCCGGTGGCTCAGCCATCGCCATCCAGGCCGACAGCGGCGATCCGGCCAGTGTGAAAAATGCGGTCGCAAAGACCGTCGAAACCTTTGGCGGCATCGACATCCTCGTGAACAATGCCGGCGTCCTGCCCCTCGCATCGATTGAGGATTTCAAGTTGGAAGACTTCGACCGCGCCATCGCCGTGAACGTCCGCGGCGTCTTCGTCGCCGTTCAGGAAGCCATCCGTCACATGAAAGAGGGCGGCCGCATCATCACCATCGGCAGTGTGAACAGCGACTCCATGCCTTTCCCCACCGGCTCCGTCTACGCCCTCACCAAGGGCGCGGTGGCCAGCTTCACCCGCGGCCTGGCCCGCGACCTCGGACCGCGCGGCATCACCGTGAACAATATCCAGCCCGGCCCGGTCGATACCGACATGAACCCCGCCGACGGCCCCATGGCAGCCGGCCTCATCGGCCAGATCGCCATCGGCCGCTACGGTCACGGCAGCGAGATCGCCGCCCTGGTCGCCTACCTCGTCAGTCCGGAGGCCGCCTACGTCACCGGCGCCAGCCTGAAGATCGACGGCGGCTTCACCGCCTGACCCCAATTTCAGAGACGGATCCCAAAGCCAATTCCCTGCCTTTGATCAGTTAATCAGAAAATCAGTCCCATCGGTGAGCCAATGGCCCGAAGCTCGGAAGTGAGCAATGGGACCATCTTCAGAACCCGCCTCATCTCACGGAGCCACCATCCGCAGGAAAGCCCGCGGATGCGTGCCCAGAGCGATCTCAACCGTCCACGAGCTCCCGGTCCGCGTGCTGATCACAGCATCATCTCCGGAACTCGCGACGGGCAGCCAGCTCTGCAGATCGAAGGAGTACTGAAGCTCGAACCCCGGCTCCGTGATGGCGGGATCCAGCGGAACCACATAGCGGGCGATCCGGCCCTCCGCTTCGCTCACGATCGTCATCCGCGGGGCGGAGTTTGCCACCATTGGGTCGAGTCCCAGGAAATACTCCACCCGGTTGGACAGGCCATCGCCATCGGGATCGAGCGAACTCCCGCCGCGCGGATCGGAGCTACTACCGAAATAGTGGCTCAGGAATTGGCTATAGCCGCTGTCAGCCGCCGTGAACCTGACATTGTCGAAATCCAGCACGGTTCCCGCACCTCCCGCCTTCGCGATCCGGATTGCCAGCGGTTGGCTGGCCGCCACGCTCGCACCCGTCTCGTACACCAGCGACACCTCCGTGAAGCCTCCCGCGGCATCGCTCCCCTTCAGTCCGTCCAGCGCGGTCTTGGTATAGCTCGCGGTCGCCACCACTTGCCCGTCCGCGAGGATGTCCAGCCGCACCCCGCCGAAGGTCGCCGGATTGTCCCGCACCCCAATCGCGACCGTCAGGGTATACGCCGTATCTCCCGCCGCATTGGCTCTCGTCGTATTCAGGAAATAATTTCCCGCGGCTCCTCCATCGAGCACCGCGACATGCTTGCCGGCCATCCCCGGAAGG
The DNA here is from genome assembly GCA_028293225.1 of Akkermansiaceae bacterium. Taxonomy (GTDB): domain Bacteria; phylum Verrucomicrobiota; class Verrucomicrobiia; order Verrucomicrobiales; family Akkermansiaceae; genus Haloferula. Next base: position 4,620 of record JAQGPE010000550.1, read on the forward strand.
ACACCGCCATTGACGCTGTCGACCGCCGCCGCATAAGTGCTGGCGGAAGGATTGAAGTAGCCATTGTTTCCCCCCGCCGCATTCCGCCCGTCCGCCGTCAGGATCCGCCACCCCAGCACCGAGGGCGAACCGTTGTCGGTGCCGATGTTGACGACGCGGCCCGCCCCATCGGCCAGCGGCGCGAGTCCGGTGACCGCCGGTGATTGATTGTCCTCGAAGTCGCCGTTGCGCGGAACGAGCGCCGCCGTGCCGCGCAGGATGTTCCGCCATTGGGTGGCATGATCCATCAGTCCC
>JAQGPE010000588.1 GCA_028293225.1 Akkermansiaceae bacterium
CGGACAGCGGTGAATGCACAGAAGTTTCAAGGCGTGCCCCTCGGCATCACACCAGGCATGGCGGTCGGCTGCTATTTCATTCCCATCTACAGCATCTTCGGACCGTGCATGAGCATGCGGGAGATCGTTCGCGTGTCCTTCCGGGACCAGCCCAATCGCAGTGTTCTCGCCCTGGTTGTTCCCTGGTGGCTCTGTTACTTCTTCGCCACCGTCTCGGTCTATTGGGGTGGCAAATTGGCAGAAGCCTCCTTTGGCTTCTATCTGAAGCTCCTGATGTGGGACGTGGCTGCAGCGATGATTTCCTACATCATCGTCCGTCTTGGCGCCGTCCAGGCGGAAACGGTGGTGGAAGAAATCACCCCGCAAATTCACGGCCCGCGCCCAACCCCGAAATACGCAACGCTGCCTCCGCTATCCTGACTCCATGCGCCTGTCTCTCTGGCTCACCGCACTGGCCGCTCTCATCCTCGCCACTTGGCTGATCTGGGGCGGCGGCATGGAGCAGCGCTTCGGCCTCAGCGGCTCCATCGCGTGGTTGGAGGCTGCCGGCTCATGGGCTTGGGCAGCGGGCATCGGACTGCTGGCGGCGGACCTGATCCTTCCCGTGCCGGGCACCATCGTGATGTCGGCTCTCGGTTATCTCTACGGCCCTTGGCTCGGCGGCATCTGTGCCGCCGCGGGCTCGATCGCCTCCGGTCTCCTTGGCTACGGCGTCGGGCGGATCACCGGGGAGACCACTGCGAGAAAGCTGTTAGGAGAGCGCGACTTCACCCGCGGCCGGGATCTCTTCACCCGCGGCGGCGGCTGGATGATTGCCCTCTCCCGCCCCTTACCCATCTTGCCGGAGGCCCTGTCCTGCACTGCGGGTTTGGTCCGCATGCCCTTCGGCCGCTTTATCCTTTCTCTATTCTGCGGCAGCCTCCCCGTCGGACTCCTTTTTGCGTGGATCGGAGCCGCCGGACGCGACACTCCCGCCTGGGCCATAGCCGCCAGCATGACCGTCCCGGCCCTCCTTTGGTCCTTCGCCCGCCGCTGGAAATGAGCCCTCAAAATCACGGCAGTCCACCCACACCCTGGATCCAAAATCCAAATCCCTGCCTTTAATCAGTAAATCCGAAAATCAGTCCAATCAGTGATCCCTGGCCCGAAGCTCTGGAATAGGCCATCTTCACCAAACCACCTCTCAGTCCGCCTCCACCACCGCCACCTTGCCGTCCGGCGCCGCGACCACCTGACCATAGCCGCTGACATTCGCGCCATCATCCTTCTTCAGCGTGAAAAAGGTCGCCGCGCTGGCGATGCTTACCCCGCCCAGCAGCAGATAAGCGTGATGCAGCGCCGGGATCAGCCGCGCCGCGTCCGAGCGATCCACCCCGCCCAAAAACCAGCCGGTGACCAGCGACGCAAAGGCGATCCCGAAGCTGATCGACAGCTGCTGCCCGGTGCTGGCGATCGTGCTCGCGTCGCTGGCCTGGCTGTCGCTGGTGTCCGCATAGGCCAGCGTGTTCATCGCCGTGAACTGCAGCGCCGAAACGCTCCCCTGCACCAGGCTGAAAAGCAGGATCACCCCCACCGGCGTCCCCGGCCCGACCATGGAAAACGCCGCGATCATCAGGCCGATCAGCAGCGTGTTCACCGCCAGCACCCGCCGGTGGCCGAAGGTCGCCATGATCCGGGTCACCAGCAGCTTCATTCCGATCGCCGCCAGCGCCTGGGGCATCACCAGCAGCCCCGCCTGCCAGGCCTGAAAGCCCATCCCCAGCTGATACAGCAGCGGCAGCAGAAACGGCATCCCGCTGATCCCCAGCCGCGTCACAAACCCGCCCGCCACCGCCACCCGGAAGGTGCGCAGCTTGAAAAGATCCACCGGCAGCAGTGGCTGCGGCACCCTGCCCGCGTGCCAGAAGTACGCCGCGATCAGTAGCAGCGACACCACCGTCACTCCGCCGACAATCCACGGGCTCAGCCGGTGCTCGCCAAAGATTTCCAGCACCCACGACAGCAGCGCGATCCCGGTGCCGAACAGGAGAAAGCCGCGCCGGTCGAGCCTGTCCGGCTCCGCCGCGCGGTGATCCGGCATGTATTTCTTCACCAACCACAGGCCCAGCAGGCCAAACGGCAGATTGATCAGGAAGATCATCCGCCACGGCAGGATGTGCACGATCACCCCGCCCATCAGCGGTCCCAGCAAGGGGCCCAGCAGCGCGGGGATGATCACGAAGTTCATCGCCTTCAAAATCCCCGACTTCGGAAAGGTCCGTAAAATCGCGATCCGCCCCACCGGCATCATGCACGCCGCGCCGCAACCCTGCAGCACCCGCGACGCCACCAGCGTCTGCAGGTTCGAGGAAATGCCACACGCCAGCGACCCGATGGTGAACAGAGCAACCGCCGCGCCAAAGACCCGTTTCGTCCCGAACTTGTCCGCCAGCCAACCGCTCAGCGGGATCAACACCGCGATCGCGATGGTGTAGCTGGTCAGCACCGACTTCAGACTCAGCACCGCCACCCCCAGATCCAGGGCCATGGTCGGCACCGCCGTGTTCACGATCGTGCTGTCCAGCTGATACATGAACAGCGCCACCGCCACCACCCACGGCAGGAAACGCCGCGTCCGCTCCAGATCGGAATCGACGGATGGAATGGAAACCGGGACCTCGCTCATGCTCACACCGGCGCAGCAAGGGGAAATCCCAAACGTTCCCCCGCTGCCCCGCGCAATCTAACGCCGGAGACGCCCGGAACAACCCCGGACCGGCGCTTTTCTCAATCAGGCGCCCTTTTTCAAATCCTTCACCTCAACCTTCGCCCACCACTCCTTGAAGGAGTCGATGAACACCTGGTGATCCGGATCGACCTGATAAGCGTCCTGCGCCTCGATCGATTCAAAGGTCATGCTCAGACCGTAGTCCCAGCTCTGGTCCACCACCGGCCGCTGCATCACCGGCGCCGGCGTGCCCCAGAACCCGCCCGTGAGACCGGGCAGAGTGAGCAGCTTCTCCAGACCCTGCTCGAACTCCTTGCGGTCAGCTTCGTTCCTGCGGTCTTCGGTCAGCCAGAAATAGACATGGTGCTCCATGCGCCCAGCCTTTATCCGGCTCTCCCGCCACCCGCAAGCCCCTTGGCTGTCGTCGCATGAATGGGGATCTGCGCTTTTCTTAGGACAAATCGTGTCGTTTTTCAGAAATTCGCGTCTTTTCCGAACGAGCCGGATTCAAGCGGCGTATGGACAGGATGCGTTTGATTTGCGTCCTGGCTCTGGCCGCCACGGCCTATGGCGAAGATTTCGTGCCTTCCCTGGCATCGGACGCCCGTCTGCATCTCCGCGTCGCCGACAGTGCCCCCCCGCTGAAAGACGTCTCCATCGTCGCGGGCCAGGTCTTCCAGGCGAACTGGGAGCCGACCCCCGAGCGCCGCGAACGCCTGACCGACATCACCTTCCCGATCCACTGGTGGAAATGGCAGGAGGCCTCCGTCCGCTTCACTCCCCAGGCCGATGGCCAGCTGGAACTGATCCTCAACGGCACCTGGGCCGAGGAACGCCCCGGCGTGCTCCGCGAGCAGGAGGTCCTCTGGGACGACCTCACCGCGGAAGGCACCACCATCACCAACGGCGGCTTTGAGGAAAAAGAAGGCTCGCTGCCGAAAAACTGGGAATCCCCCTGGCGCCCCTATCCCGCCGCCACCGACTGGCCGATCACCGGCGGCGAACCGCTCAGCGGCACCGGCTTCGCCGTCAGCTGGCACGGCCGCCCCCTGATCCAGAAAATCACCGTCAAGGCCGGCCAGCCCGTCACGCTCAAGCTTCACGCCCGCGCCGTGACCATCCCTGGCTTCGTCCCGCCGAAGCGCTTCGGCAATGACACCCCCGCCCACCAGGCGGCCGCGAAAATGAAGCGCGGCGTCAATCTCGGCAACGGCTGGGAGGCCGCTCCCGGCACCTGGGGCCTCGAATACACCGTCGAGGACATCGATCGCATCGCCGCCGAAGGCTTCGACCACATCCGCGTTCCCGTCGCCTGGCAGTATCATCTGGAAAACGGCGCCATCAAACCGGCACTGCTCGCCGCCCTCGAGCCCGTCCTGCACCACGCCCTGGAAAAGAACCTGCGCGTGATCCTGAACTGGCAGCACCTCGACCCGCTCTACAAAGACCCCGCCGCCACCAAGGCCGAGTTCTTCGCCGGCTGGGAGGCTGTCGCCACCCATTTCAAGGACTGGCCCGACACCCTTTGCTTCGAGTTGATCAACGAGCCGAACGCCTCGCTCGACGGCGCGGTGATGAATGACATCTACCGCGATGCCATCGCCACCATCCGCAAGACCAACCCGAACCGCATCATCCTCGCCGACGCCCCGCAGTGGTCGTCGATCGGTTCGCTCGACCGCCTCACCCTGCCCGATGGTGACGACCGCATCATCGTCTCCGTTCACAACTACGACCCCTTCTTCTTCACCCACCAGGGCGCCTCGTGGGTCCAGCTCGACTCCCTGAAAGGCGTCACCTATCCCGGCCCGCCGCCCGCCCCCGTTGCCGTCCCGGATGCCCTGAAAGACCGCGCCGACGTGGTCGCCTGGCTCGATCGCTACAACCGCCTGCCCGCCGCGGAAAATCCCTGCAGCGCCGCTGTCATCAACCGCTGGCTGGACGACGCCGCCGCCTGGCAGGCCTACTTCGGCCGCCCCGTGCATCTCGGCGAATTCGGCGCCGACCGCTTCGGCGACCCGCAGAGCCGCGAGCGCTACGTCCGCGACGTCCGCAGCGCCGCGGAGGCCCGTCACATCCCCTGGACCCTCTGGGACTGGAAGGCCGGCTTCGCCTACTGGGACTCCGCTTCAAACAAGCCCCTGCTGAAGGAGGCCATCTTCGGCAAATAGCCTCCCTCCTTGCCAGACCTCGCACCCGGTGCAAAGTCATCGCGATGCCGTCCCTCGCCTCGCGCTTCGCCCTCCTCGCCTGCAGTCTGACGGCTTCCTGCGCCATCTCGTCGAATGCCCGCCGGTCGACCGAACTGGCTTCGCAGGCGAACAATCCCGTGGTCGGCGGCGCCTCCCTGGCGATGACCGCCTTCCGCGCCACCGCGCTCGCCACGGTCAAGGAACCGATCACCACCACCCGGCTCGGCTTCGCTCTGCTGTGGAATCGCCCGCGCGAAATCGTGGTCTCGAACCTCCCGGTCGAAATCCCCTCCGAGCCGCCCGAAAAGGAAGTTCCCGGCACCCCCGAGTTCGAGCAACTGCTCGACCGCAAGCACTTCCCCCTCGCGCAAAAAGGCAATGTGAAATGGCTGGTCGACGGCAAACAGTTCTTCCCCGAACTGGAGCGCCAGATCGCCCAGGCCATCAAGACCATCAACATCCAGGTCTTCATCTTCGACAACGACGACATCGCGGTCAAATACGCCGACATCCTCAAGCAGCGCGCCAGCAGCGTGAAAGTGAAGGTCCTCTTCGACGATCTCGGCAGCACCTTCGCCCAGCTCTCCCCGCCCGATACGCCCGGCCCCATCGGCTTCACCGCCCCCATCAACATGGCCGACTACCTGGAGCGCGACTCGAAGGTCCGCTCCCGCCGCGTGCTCAATCCCTGGCTCGCCTCGGATCACACCAAGCTCCTCGTCTTCGATGACCAGCGCGCCATGCTCGGCGGCATGAACATCGGCCGGGAGTACTACTCGGAGTGGCACGATCTCATGGCCTGCGTCGAAGGCCCCGTCGTCACCACCCTGGCCAAGGACTTCAACCGTTCCTGGCGGAAAGCCGGCCCCTGGGGCGACTTCGCCGCCTTCCGCAAGCCCGGCTTCCTCCACCGCCTCAAGCCCTCCCCGGACGACATCTCCCTGCGCCCCTTCCGCACCGACCCGTCCACCGGCCAGTATGAAATCCTCAAGTCCTACCTGATGGCCATCCGCTCCTCGCGGAAGCGCATCTGGATCGAGAACCCCTACTTCGCTCACGACGACCTCGTCCAGGCCGTCGCCGGCGCCGCCCGCCGCGGCGTCGATGTCCGGGTCATCCTCCCGGAAAAAGGCGACTCGACCATCATGGACATCGGTAACATCGCCACCGCCCGCACCCTGATCCAGGCCGGCGTGAAGATCTACCGCTACCCCCGCATGACCCACATGAAGGTCATGCTCTGCGACGGCTGGGGCACCATGGGCTCAGCCAACCTCGACACCCTCAGCATGCGCATCAACCGCGAGCTGAACATCGCCTTCCGCAATCCCGCCGCCGTCGCCGGCCTGGAAAATCAGATCTTCCTGCCCGACTTCAAGGCTTCGAAAATCATGAAGCTCTCCGAGACCGGGTCCAGCGTCGCCCCCATCGCCGAGATGGTCGCCGACCAGCTCTGAGCTCTTCCTGTCCCGTGGGACAGCACAGCAAAGCACGGCATCGCTGCGCGGCCACCTGGAGGTCAAGCCGCTTCACCACCCATCCTGAAGGGGTTGTGGCAGGAAACATTCCGCCTCGCCAGCACCGCCGGCCCCTAAAATAAAAGGCCGCATCGAAGTACAATCCTTCTGGATACGCCCAGGGCGGCGTATGAAACGACTATCGGCACTACTTATATTTAGTTAAGTATCTTTCGGATTTTAGAGACAGCCATGCCCTCTCGATTCCTATCGGAACCTTCAGGCAATGGTCTTCCGCTTGAAGAGAAACTTCTCTCTTCAACTGTCCATCTACGTAAAATCTAGTATTCTTTTGGAGAGGTCTGTTTTCAGCGCCAGACGGCCTGCAGCCTCAATTGGAGCCAGCGAAACGGACGGCGCGGTTTGCTTCCGTTAGACGTGCCGCATTTGTCACAAGAAGAGAATTGGGACCGAAATCGGAACGGCGAGAGTGCCGCCCAGGTCACCGCATGACGATGTCATCCACTTCCTTCCCGACCCTTGGTCTGGGCGCCGCACTCTTTGCCGGCCCCATCTCTTTGAGATAACTTCCTGGCTGTTACTTATATCAATACAATTATTACAATTACAAGGGAATTCATGAAATCGAAAAGCGTAATTAAATCCCGCATGGGATTGCTCCCCCAGGCCGCTCTGGCCTGCGTGGCAGCCATGACCATCGGTTCGGTCCATGCCGAGATCACCACCGTCTTCTACATCCTGCTGGAAAACCGCTGCTTCACCTCCGGCACCGAGACCAGCTACAACAACGTCCTTTACAACAATAAGAACGGCGGCTCCCCGTACCTCACCAGCCTCTGC
>JAQGPE010000063.1 GCA_028293225.1 Akkermansiaceae bacterium
CCTTTCCGTGAAATCTCCCGTGATCCCTCCCGGCTCCGTGCTCGGCATCCTTGGCGGCGGCCAGCTCGGCCGCATGTTCTGCATGGAAGCCCGCCGCATGGGCTACCGCACCATCGTCTGGACCGGCGGCCTGGAAGCCCCGGCGATGGTCGTGGCCGATGAGTCGATCGACGCCCCTTTTGACTCTCCGGAGGCCTTGGAGGAATTCGTCAGTAAGGCGGCGGTCGCCACCGTGGAGTTCGAAAACATCCCGAAGGAAACCCTGCAAGCCGTTGCAGACCGGGTGACGCTGCATCCCTCGCCGCAGGCCGTGGCGATCTGCCAGCACCGCGAGCGCGAGAAGCAGTTCCTGAGAAATCACGGCATTCCCTGCGCCCCTTTCGCCGTCATCTCCTCCGCTGAGGAACTCGCCGCGGCGATCGGTATGATCGGCACGCCCGCCGTATTGAAAACCGCTGCCTTCGGCTACGATGGCAAGGGCCAGCTGAAGCTGGAAGGTGGCGAGGACCCGTGGGAAACCTGGGATGAGTTCGCTACGGAGCGGGCCGTGCTGGAGGGCTTCATCGCTTTCGAGCTGGAGCTTTCCGTGATGGTCGTCCGCTCCGCCGATGGCAGTGTGGCCACCTACGACCCGGCGGAAAACCGCCACCGCCACCACATTCTCGACGTTTCGATCGTGCCTGCCCGGATCCCGGCCGAAGTGGCCGAAAAAGCTCGCGGGATCGCGATCCGCGTCGCCGAAGCGCTCGACTACCGCGGCATCCTGGGCGTCGAATTCTTCATGCTTCCCGGTGGCGACCTGGTCGTGAACGAAATGGCCCCGCGTCCGCACAACTCCGGCCATCACACGCTGGACGCCTGCGCGACCTCGCAGTTCGAGCAGCAGGTCCGCGCTACCTGCGGCCTGCCCGTTGGCTCCCCCACCCTGCTTTCGCCGGTGGCCATGCTCAATCTGCTCGGCGACATGTGGCCGGGCGAAACGGAGGCGCCGGACTGGCAGCCGGTGTTCGCGGACGGCTCGGCCAAGCTGCATCTCTACGGCAAGCGCCGGGCGATCGGCCGCCGCAAGATGGGGCATGCGAATTTCCTGGGCGAAGATGCCCTGGAGCGCGCCGAGGCGATGAAAGCGGCACTGCTGGCGGCGGGGAAAGGCGGATGAACATTTGTTCAGTCCTTCTTGCCGTGTAGCACGATTAGGCTACACTGGGTCATGCAAGATGCTGTAGTGCGGGCCAGAGTCAGCCCCGATTTAAAGGCTGATGCCGAAAAAATCTTCGCAACGCTGGGCATTGATACCACCTCAGCCATCCGGATGTTTTTAAGCCAGGTCCGCTTGCATCAAGGATTGCCCTTTGCCGTCGGCATCCCTGGGAATGAGGATCTCTTACTCCCTGTAACGGCGCGCCAAGCCGCTCTCGATTCGCTTTATGAAGACTAAACCCGGAGAGGTGTATCGAGTCGATCTTGGTGCGGGGGCGAAGATGAGAATGATGTTGGTCGTTTCCCGCGAAGACCAGTTCGCCCCTCGAGCCCTGACCCTCTGCGTGCCTATTACCAGCTCCAGCAGAGATAGCGCCTACGAGGTGGAGCTACCCGCCCGCCTTTTTTCAAAATGAGGAGCTACGCCAATGTACAAGGCCTCCAGGCAATCCAGCATCACGAACTCATCGGTCCAGTAGGGCTCATCTATGGAGAGCCTTTCGAGCGAGTGAAGAATGCGCTCAGGATGGCGATGGATCTATGAGAGGGAATTCGCCTTCTTCTGAACAGCCAGCTTGATTCCATAAAAAAGGCGGACCACTCGGGTCCGCCTTTTTCGTAGAATCTTCAGAACGGGATATCGTCTTCTTCGTCGTGGTAGTCGCCGTGCTCCGCCGGGGAGCCACCCTGGGGCGGGCCTTCCTGGGGACCATTGCCGCCACGCTGCTGATAGCCGCCGGAGCGCGGGGCAGAACCGCTACCGCTGTTGCCGCTGCCGCCGCCACTGAATCCACCGCCACTGCCGCCCGGACCGGGCTTGCCGTCAGGGAGGAACTGGAGCGTTTCGGCCACGACCTTCAGCTTGCTGCGCTTTTGGCCGGACTGCTTGTCCTCCCAGGTGTCCATTTGCAGGCGGCCTTCGATGAAGACGCCGCGGCCCTTGGTTAGGAATTTCTGCGCGTTCTCGGCATTGCTGCCCCAGACCGTCACATCGACAAAGGTGACTTCGTCCGTCCAGTTGCCGTTGCCATCGGCGACACGACGGTTGACCGCGAGACCCAGATCACCGACCGCGGTTCCCTTTGGCGTGTAGCGCACTTCGGGATCGCGGGTCAGGTTCCCGAGCAGCATGACTTTGTTCAAATTGGCCATAGCAAGGAGAGACAGACTGGAAGCTGCCCGCTGGGCGGGCGAGAAGAAAGAAAAACGCCGCCCGGTTCAGGGCGGCGCCGCTCGCAAATCAAATCAGACGCGCTGGTAGTGCTGGAGGTGCACCTGCGTGTTCAGCTTCAGGCGCGACTGGATCTTTTCCACGGCGGCAGGCTCAGCCTGGAACGTGTAGTTCACGTAGTGGCCGCTCTCGAGATTACGGTCAGGATAGGCGAACTTGCGGCGGCCGAGCTGCTTGATTTCG
>JAQGPE010000589.1 GCA_028293225.1 Akkermansiaceae bacterium
GGCTGTGGTGGAAGGTCCCGGGCGCTTCGAGCTGCAGGCGGCGCAGCAGTTTGTGATTCAGATCGCTCAGCTCCAGCCAGGAAATGTCCGTCGTGAGTTGGAAGGTGCCCTCCAGGACCGGCAGCAGGCCGCTGACCAGCAACGCCGTCACGATCCCGGTCCCCAGAGCTGCCAGCGCGGTCAGACCCGCCAGGCGGCAGGTCTCCATCCCGCCCTGGATACAGCCGATCACGTTGATCTCCTTGAACATGATCGCCAGCAGCAGCGCGGCGAGGCCGGAGTAGAGCCCCGCCCGCAGCAGCTGGACGCGCTTGCGGACCTGATAGACGGCCTGCACCGTCACCAGCCCGCAGACCAGGCTGATGGCCACATAGACCAGTACATCCTCCGGCTCGATCACCAGCGACCCCAGCAGGGCCACGTAGACGGTCGAAAAGATCCCGACGGTCCGCCCGAGCAGGACGGCGTGGATCATCGGCGTCAGGGAAAAGGGGATCAGGACGAACTTCAGCTCGCCCGGCATGCCGTTCGCTTCCAGCAGCACGGAAATCCAGCGAACCATCGCCATATGCCCCGCCAACCCTCCGAGAACCAGGACGATGCGGGCGTTTCGCAGCGCCACCGTTTCATGGATCGTGTGAAGGATCGCCACGGCGGTGGCCGCCACCACGACCCCGAACAGGGCGCCTTCCGAGCTCTTCTGGGTGAAATGGTGACTGTTCGAGACCCGCAGCGCCATCACCCCGATTCCCATGCAGAACAGCATGTAAAGGCTCGCACGGACCCACGCGCTGCGATCCAGGGACAGTGCCACCTGGTTTTCAGCGTGCACCCGGCGTTTGCGCCCGGAGGACATGCCGCGGCGTGCGAGGCGCCAACGTTTGAAGGAATCGATGAATCCCACTTGTTCGAGAGGAGTTCCGGGACGCCAAAGGGCGCGTTTCGCGCGCCCCCTGACGCAGAGGGTCGTACCTCAGGAAAACCAGCTTGGCAATGCGCAAATCCCCCGCCAAACCCCGGCGGGGCGGGGGACCGCTCCGCAAAACCGCCCGCCCGGCTGCCGCCGCATTCTTCCGCGGCTTTTCCCTTTCCAAACCCCTCGCCCGCTTGCTTGGATCGGCCGACGCCTTGCGACCTATGAGCACCTCTACTCCCGCCTATCCGACTTTCAAACGCGCCGTATTGAAACTCAGCGGAGAAGCTCTCCGCGAGGTCGGCAGCACCGATAATATTTCCCCGGAAATCGTCGAGCGCATCGCCTCCGAGGTGGCCTTCGCGATGAAGAACAGCGACCTGCAACTGGCCATCGTGGTCGGCGGCGGGAACTTCTGGCGCGGCGCCTCCGCCAGCGCCCGCGGCATGGACCGTGCCACCGCTGACTATGTCGGCATGCTGGCCACGGTCATGAACTCGCTCGCCCTCCAGGGCGCGCTGGAGCACCAGGGCGTTCCCTGTATCGTCCAGTCGGCGATCGAAATGAAAAACGTCGCCGAGACCTACATCCGCCGCAAGGCCGAGCGCCACCTCGACGAGCGCTGCGTGGTGATCTTCGCCGCCGGCACCGGCAGCCCGTTCTTCTCCACCGACACCACCGCCGCCCTCCGCGCCAGCGAAATGAACGCCGACGTGGTCTTCAAGGCCACCATGGTCGACGGCGTCTACGATTCCGACCCGAAGAAGAACCCGAACGCCGTCCGTTACGAGCAGGTCACCTTCCAGGAGTGCATCTCCAGCCAGCTCAAGGTCATGGATGCCACCGCTTTCAGCCTTTGCATGGACAACCACATCCCGATTGTGGTCTTTGATCTTGCTCCTCCGGGCAATATCACGAATGCCCTGATGGGACAGAATCTCGGCACGCTGGTACACGGTGCCGAAGCTGTCGCCTGATCTCTTTCTCACCCACTCTCCATGGACCCGGAACTCGCCATCCTCGAAACGGAAGACGCCATGCAAAAGGCTGTCGAATACATGACCCACGAGTTTGCCACCGTCCGCACGGGCAAGGCATCCCCGGGGCTGATCGAAAACCTCGACGTCTACGTCTCCCAGTACGGCAGCAACATGAAGCTCAAGCAGCTTGCCGTCATCAGCAGCCCTGAGCCCCGCCTCCTGGAAGTGAAGGCCTTCGACCCGTCCACCACCCAGGACATCGAGCGCGCCATCCGCGAAAGCCGCCTCGGCCTCAATCCCTCCGCCGGCAGCACTTCCCTCCGCGTTCCGATTCCGGAACTCTCGGAAGAGCGCCGCCGCGAGATGGTCAAGCTGGTCAAGCAGCTCTCGGAAGAAGCCAAGGTCCGCATCCGCGCCCTCCGCAAGGAAGGCATGGACGGCGCCAAGAAGATGAAGGCCGACAACGTCCTGACCGAAGACAGCCAGAAGGAGCACGAAGCCGAGGTCCAGAAGCTCACCGACAAGGCCGTCAAGCAGATCGACGAACTCGTCGCCGCGAAGGAAAAGGAAGTGATGAAGATCTGAAGTGCTTCGAAAAAAGCAGGTTGATTACCATTTCAGCACTCATGCCGCCGTGCTTATCTTCGCGGCATGGTCGTATCGGGATGTTGTCCAAATTGCGGGGAGCCACTGGCCAAGGCTTCCATCTGGATGGATTCAGGCCCGTCCTATGGCAATCTCCTCAGCTTGTTTCGCGCGCCCGGAGAACTGTTGGTCCGCCTTGAGGACGGCAGCGGCGGCGGCCCGGTGATGCGGGAGGGTTCGGAAGCGGAATGCTCCTATTGCCTCCGTTGCGGGACGATCGTCATGGTTGCGCCGATACCGCTCTCCGTGAAGAAATCAATCCGACCGGGAGCTGAATGGTGAGTCTTCTCACTGAGGTGTGAGCCCGGAAAACTTAGGGCGAAGAGGACTTCATCCTCTCCGCCCGCAGGTATTTCGGTGAAAAACCGACCTTATGGCGAGACCCGCTCCAGCAGGAATTCCTGCCAGGCGTTTCCGTTGTCCGGATACTGCTGCAGGTTCACCAGGTTGGCGGTGTTCCCGCCCGGGATGTCCCAGGTCATGCCGTCGTGGACGAAGTAGAATTTGAACTTCCCGTTGGTCTTCGGGAAAATCCGCACCTTCTGTTCGCCGGGATTGGCGGCATTGTAGTCGTAGATCTGGGTGTTCGCCGCGTTCACGGTCGAGCCACCCACCACGCCGATCACGCGGCCCAGCGCATTGAGGCTGGAGACCTTGTAGTAGGCATCGGTCACGTTCTCGAAGCGCCACTTGAACCACGGATTGCTCTCCCACGAATACTGCACCACCAGGTTGCCGTTGGAGCTGCCGGAGTTGGCCACGCAGACATACTTGCCGGTGCTCGCCTTCGCGTAGTAGTCGCCCCACGGCTGCAGACGCCAGAGCTGGTTCGCCGCGCTGCTGTCGGTGTTCTGCTGCACGGTCGCGTTGTCCGCCGTGCTCGCGCCCGCCACTTCCAGGATCAGGCCGCTTTTCACGTTCTTGATCTTGTAGTAGCCGTTGCCGGCATCCACCAGGTCGAACTGCTGGCCGGGATTGCTGCCGGTGTAATCGAAGCTGTGCAGCACCGCCCCCGTGGCGGTGGAGTCCATATCGATGCAGGCGCACTTGCCGCTGACCCAGGAACTCAGCCGGAAATGGTCGGAGTTCTCGGTCGGGGCGAGAGCCCAGCGCTGGTTCGGGCCATTGACATCATAGCTCCACTGGTTGATCGCCGCCCCATTGCCGGTGTTGCCGCCGATCAGGTCGAGGCACTTGCCGCTGTTCTTGTTGACGATCATGAAATACGCCGGACGCGATACCGGACCGCTGGCCGGGGCGTTGGTGTTGTAGATCGCCGTGGCCTTCGTCGCGTCGGCGAAATCCATCAGCAGAGCCCCGAAGCGACCGCTGGTATTCGTGCTGAAGTAGGTGCTGACCCGCGGGTTGATGTTGTTCGAGACGTTCGGGATGTTCGGAATGCCGAAGATGCCGCTCTGCGTGCCGCTGGCGAAGTTCACATACAGGGTATTGGGACCGCCGTACTTCGCTTCGTTCAGGATCGCCTGGACATAGCCCCACTTGGTGTCGTTGTTGGAGACATTGTAGTGGTCCTGCACCCGCAGCGTTCCGCCGGTGCTGAAGGAGGTGTCGTCCGGCCAGTTCGAGGCATCGATGCCCTTCGGCGTCGAGCTCGCGCCGAAACGCCGGAACAGCACGATCTTTCCGCGCGCCGCGGCCAGCGTCGGGATGCTGGAAGTCAGCAGCCACTTGGTCGGGTTCTGCGCCACATACGCATCGAAGGTCTGCTCGAAGCTCCGCGTGTTCCCGGTGGCGTCATATTCCTCCTTCACGCTCATGATCACCGTTTCGTTCGGATTGCTGTTCAGGAATCCGAAGGTCGCGTTCAGCACGTCGTCGAAATTCAGGTTCTGATAAACCTGCCCGTGATGGATCGCGAAGGCGTTGTTGATATGGCGGCAGCGCACATCCAGAAAGCGGATCCCCGCCGTGAGCTGGTCGCCGATCGATAGGTTCTGACACTTCGCCGTGCCGGAAATGGGCTCCACCGTCGCCCCTGAATCATGGGTTCCTGGAATCGAGAACTGCGACAGCGGCAAAGTGCCGTCCAGCGTGCTCATCCAGTTGTTTCCGGCCGCTCCGGCCGCCAGCGGCAGCCCGGCGAAGAGCATGCCGATGAATTTTCCTAACACATCATTTCTCATTTGGGTTTCTCTTGGTTTCGTTTTCGTTGTTAGGGGGGCTTTTCTTGGGGAGAGGAGCAGGAGAGGGGGGAAATAGCAGGGGAGGGGAAATCACGGGGGAAAGGGGAGGAATCACGGCGCACGGGTCAGGCCGGCCAGTTCCTCTTCGGCGCGGGTGCGCAGATCGCTTTCAGGAAAATCGGCCACCCACGCCACCGCTCCCTGCGGATCGCGCTTGGCCCACTGATGCAGCACCGCCATCACCGCCTCGTCCTGCGCCGGACCGGGGGAAATGCTCTTCACCGCGACATTCGCCGCGTCTTCCGGCGCGGTTTTGGAAAGCTCCAGCGCCAGCCGGGCATACTGGCGGTCACGCGCCTCATCCTGAGGCTGCTCTTTCAGCCATCCCTCCGCCGCTTCGGGATCTTTCGCCGCCCAGATTCCCAGCAGATTCTCCATCACGGGCGCTTCCTCCAGGCCCAGATGCAGGCTCGCGGCCTTCCTCACCGCCGCCTCTGGATCCGCCGCCGCGGCCTGGACGCAGGCATCACTCACCGCTGTCTGGCGCTCTTGCGGGTCGCGCAGATTCACCGCCCACTTCACTGCGGCGGCAAAATCCTCCTCCGCCCACTGCCGCGCCACCTGGTGCAGCACTTCCTCGCGCCATGCCCAGGTTTCCAGCGCTTCCGCCAGCTTCGCCGCGGCCGGCAAATCCTCCCGCAGCATCTTCGGCAGCAGCACATTCAGCGCCCGCTCCTTGTCCTCCGTTTTGCCCGACCGCAAGGCCGCCGCCAGCTCCGGATCCACTCCGGACCCTCTTTTCTCGGGGGCGCGCGCCGGCACGCCCTCCGGCGCTCCAGGCACATCTTCAAACGTTTCTCCGTGATTCGTCCGCAATCCCAGCCACAAGGCCGCAGACACCCCGATCAGACCCGCCAGAACTTGGATTTTCCTCATCCCCACCTTTGTCGCAGCACCCGGTGTCGAAAAACGGAACCCCTCCACGCTTCTACCGGCTTATCACTACGCTCCGCAGTTCTGTCTCAAGGGTCAACCGGGTTTTATGATCAATCCTGTCACCGCTGCAATGGTCCTCGCTTCAGCCTCGTATGCCGCCACTCTGCGCCTCGGGAAAGGCTTGGGCCTTGCCAGGTAGGACGCATTTTTTCAAACGTGCCCCGCCATCCGTGTCGCTACTCGGCTCGGTGATCAGTAGAAACATTCTCCCATGATTGAGATCGAAAACCTGACCAAGCAGTTCGGCCACAAAACGGCCGTCGATCATCTCTCGTTTTCGGTTCGAAAAGGCGAGGTGCTCGGATTCCTGGGGCCCAACGGCGCCGGCAAGTCCACCACCATGCGCATGATCACCGGCTTCCTCCCGCCCAGCGGCGGAGACGCCCGGATCTGCGGCCTTTCGATCCTGAGCAACCCGAGAGAGGCGAAGCAAAAAATCGGCTACCTGCCGGAATCCGCTCCGCTCTACAATGACATGACCGTCATTGGCTTCCTACGCTTCTGCGCCGGCATCCGCGGCCTGAACGGCAGCGCCCGGAAAGAAGCGGTGGAGCGCGCGATCGAGACCTGCTTCCTCCAGCGCGTGGCCCAGCAATCCATCGACACCCTCTCGAAGGGCTATCGCCACCGCACCTGCCTCGCCCAGGCGCTCCTCCACGATCCGGAGGTGCTGATTCTCGACGAGCCCACCGACGGCCTCGACCCGAACCAGAAATACGAGGTCCGCCAGCTCATCAAGCGCCTCGGCGAAACCAAGGCCATCCTCTTCTCCACCCACATCCTGGAGGAAGTCGAGGCCGCCTGCACCCGCGCCCTGATCGTCGACCGCGGCCGCATCGTGGAAGACGGCACTCCGGCCGAGCTCGTCGCCCGGGGCAACGGCTCGCTCACCGAGCTGTTCCGCAAGGTCACCACCCTCGACCGCGCCGCCGCCTGACCGGCCGGCCCATCCCAACACCCTCCTTTCTCCAGATGAGAAATATCCTTACCATCTTCAAGCGCGAGTTCGTCAGTTACTTCAGCCGGCCGATCGCCTACGCCATCATCGTGGTGTTCATTCTCTTCGCAAAGGGCATGACCTTCACCTTTGGCAGCTTCATCGCCAGCGGCGACGCCAGCCTGAACTACTCGTTCTTTTCCTTCCATCCCTGGCTGTTCATGCTGCTCGCGCCCGCGCTCGGCATGGGCATGTGGGCCGACGAACAGCGCAATGGCACCATCGAACTGCTCGGCACCTTCCCGATTTCGCCCTGGAGCATCATCTTCGGCAAGTACCTCGCCGCCGTCAGCGTCTGGTTCATCACCCTGGTCCTGACCTTCCCGATCGTCATCGCCGTCAACTGGCTGGGCCATCCGGACAATGGCATCATCCTGTCCGGCTACATCGGCAGCTTCCTGACCTGCTGCACCTTCCTGGCCATCACCATGTTCTTCTCCGCCTGCACCCGCGACCAGGTCGTCTGCCTGATCGTCTCCGTGCTGGTCTGCTTCGTCATGGTCATCTGCGGCTTCGACGGCTTCACCCTCCAGGTCAGCCGCATCCTCGGCCGTGAAGCGGTGGAATCCATCGCCTCCATCGGCGTCATCGACCACTTCAGCGCCCTCACCAGCGGCGCCTTCCGTCTTCAGGACCTGGTCTGGTTCCTGAGCATCATCGGCGGTTCCCTGCTCGGAACCAGCGCCATCCTCACCGCCAAGCGCGCCTAACCCCTTTCCCTGATCCAGTCATGAGCAAGGAAACCAAATCCACCAGCCCGGTCACCCGGGCCGTGCTGGGCGTCACCGCCCTCGCCGTCATCGCGGTATCGGCCAATATTCTCATCTCCTCCCTCGGCGTCGGCTACCGCAAGGCCGACTTCACCGAGAACAAGTCCCTGACCCTGTCCGACGGCACCAAGTCCATCCTCAAGGACATTGGCGCCCCGGTGGTGATCCGCTACTACGCTACCCGTAGCTCGAACTACATGCCGCAGCAGCTGAAAATCCACATGAAGCGTGTGGACGATCTCCTCCGCGGCTACGAGACCCTCTCCGGCGGCAAGATCCGGGTCGAAAACCTCGATCCCCAGCCCGACACCGATGCGGAGGACTCCGCCGAAATCGACGGCATCCGCGGCCAGCGCCTGCAGGACGAGAACCTCTACTTCGGCCTCGCCATCTCCTGCCTCGACCGCACCACCACCATTCCCTTCCTCGATCCCTCCCGGGAAACGATGCTGGAATACGAGCTGTCCCGCGCCATCACCGATGTCTCCCGGCCCTCGAAGCCCATCATCGGCCTGATGTCCGCGCTGCCGATCCAGGGCTCCCCGGGAAATCCGATGATGGGCCAGCAGGGCGCCCGGCCCTGGGTGATCTATCAGCAGCTCGCCCAGTCCTATGAAGTCAGGGACCTGACCATGACCCCGGAGAAGATCGACCCGTCGATCGACGTGCTGCTGGTCTTCCACCCGGCCGCCATCACGCCGGAGGCGGAGTTCGCGATCGACCAGTACGTCCTCCAGGGCGGCACCGTGATCGCTTGCGTCGATCCCTTTTCCATCGCGGCCCAGCAGACCGCCGGCGGTCGCAATCCCATGATGGGTGGCGGCGGCGTGCCCACGGCCTCCACCCTGCCGCATCTGCTGCCGGCCTGGGGCCTGGCCATGGATGCCAAGGTCGTCGGTGACCGTTCGCTCGGCACCCAGGTCAACGAAAGCGCCACCTCCATCGCGGTCCTGACCCTGCCGAAGGACAACATGCCGCAGAAGGACGACGTCGTGACGAAGGACCTCACCAGCGTCACCTTCTTCCTGCCAGGCGGTATTACGAAGACCGACTCGAAAGGCCTGGAGGTGACCACCCTGATTCGATCCTCGGTTGATGCCGGCCTCGTCGATCCGCAGAAGGCCTCGCGCCTCGATCCCAGCATCGGCACCTCGCTGGCGAAAGCCGGTCACGCCTTCGACCTCGCCGTCCACCTGAAGGGCAGCTTCAAGACCGCCTTCCCTGAGGGGAATCCGGCCAAAAAGGACGAAGCCCAGAAGGATGGCGAAAACAAGGACGGGAAGAAGGACGACCACAAGCTGGACGCCCTCGCCACCGCGACCAAGCCCGGCAACGTCTTCGTCATCGGCGACGTCGATGCCTTCTTTGACAACTTCGCCTACCAGGTCATGAACTTCGGCGGCTCGCAGGTCGTCAGCGCGGTCAACGGCAACTCCTCGCTGCTCATGAACCTCGTCGACCAGGCGGCCTCCTCGCCCTACCTGATCGGCGCCCGCAGCCGCGCCGCGATCGCCCGTCCGTTCACGAAGATCAAGGAGCTCGAAGACAAGGCGGAAGCCAGCGTCGGCGAGAAGATCCAGAAGTTCGAAGACAAGGCCAAGGAAGCCCAGGAGCGGCTCGTCCAGCTCCAGGCCGAAAAGCCGAAGGACAAGAAGCTCTATCTTACGGATGAACAGGAGAGCCAGATCAAGCAGGTCCAGAAGGATCAGGTCGATGCCCGCAAGGCGGTCCGCGATCTCCAGAAGGATCTGAAAAAGGACAAGGACAAGATCTCCAACCGCATCACCCTGCTCTGCGTGGCCGGGGTCCCGGTCCTCGTCATCCTCTTCGGATTCGTCCTTTTCCTCAAGCGCCGCGTCTCCACCGGAGCCCGCTGAAATCCATCACCAGCCACTTTAGAATATGAGCAGGAAACAAGTCGTCATCCTCTGGGTGATCGCAGTCATTCTCGCCGCTTCGGCCATCGTCGTTAAGACCCGTTCGGCCAAGGGCTTCGACAGCCACACCGCCCGCGCCCGCGGCCAGACCTTGTTCGCCGACTTCCCGGTGAAGGAAGTCGCCAGGGTGAAGATTACCTCCGGAAAAGAGACCGTCACCCTCGCCCGCAAGGGTGAGGACTGGGTGGTGGCGGATCGCGCCGACTACCCGGCCAACGTGGCGAATCTGAGCGAATTCCTCCGCCTCGTGGCCCAGGTGAAAGTGGTGGAAGGCGTCGAGTCCG
>JAQGPE010000602.1 GCA_028293225.1 Akkermansiaceae bacterium
GGGCTCGACCAACGGGATCAAACTGGAAGGCAAAAAGGCCGAGATTATCCCGCTTCGCCACGGGCTTTCCGTGAAAGTCGGCGATATTTCCTTCGATTTCACCCTCTCCGACGACGAACGCGCCGCCCTGCACCGGGAGAAGCCTCTGGAGCAGTCGCCCATCATCAAGGAAGACGAGTTGGAAGCCAGCGAAGCCGATGGCGCCGGTCCGCGCAAGGCCGCCGCGGCCGTCCGCGTCCCGACCGAGGTGATCTACCAGAATGGCACCAGCCCGTTCGTGACCTTTCTGATGACGGTGCTGTTCCTCGCCTTGGCAGGCACGGCATTTTTCGTCGGCCTGTCGCTTCGTTACTCGAAGGACAAGGGCGGCGCCTCGCTGCTGAAAGCCTACAAGGACGCCAACGCAGCCCCGGCGGCGGTCGAGGCTCCGGCTGCTCCGGAAGCGGAGGCCAAGAAACCGGAGTAAGCCCGCCGCGGAAAAACCCGGAAAGGACTGGCGTCGTGCCTGTCGTGGGTTAGTGCTGCTGCGGCCGCGCTGATTGATGCTTCTCTACGTCCATATCCCCTTCTGCCACCGGGTCTGCCCCTACTGCTCGTTCTACAAACACACCCCTGGCGACACGCCGATCGGTGCCTTTGTCACCGCGGTGGTCAAGGAAGCCGGCGTGCGTCTGGGACAGCTGGGCGAGAAACCGCGGACGCTGTATCTGGGCGGCGGAACTCCCTCCATGCTGTCGCCGACCCACCTGCGGCGCCTGTTCGAGGGTCTGAACGAGCAGCTCGATCTCTCCTCCCTGGAAGAGGTCACCATGGAGGCCAACCCCGCGACCTTCGATCTGGAAAAGGCCCGCCTCTTCACCGAACTCGGGGTCCGGCGCATCTCGCTCGGCATCCAGTCCTTCACCCCCCATGTGCTGAAGACCCTCGGCCGTGAACACTCGGCGGAGGAGGCCGCCGCCGCCGTAGAGATCCTTCGCGAGGCCGGTATGCCGGGGGTGAACATCGATCTGATGTTCGCGATTCCAGGGCAGTCCGAAGCCGACTGGCGGCAGACGCTGGAGACCACGATCGCCCTGAAACCCGATCACGTATCGGCTTACAATCTCACCTACGAGGAGGACACCGCCTTCTTCGAATCGCTGCGCCGCGGCGAGGTCCGCGAAAGCGAGGACACCAACGCCAACCATTTCCTGCTCGCCGACGAAATGCTGCGCGGCGCCGGTTTCGACCACTACGAGACCTCGAACTATGCCCGGCCGGGCCACCGCTCATCCCACAACCGCGGCTACTGGCGCGGGGAGGACTACGTCGGCCTCGGCCCCTCCGCCGTCTCCACCCTGGACGGTGCGCGGACCCGGAACGTCCCGGACACCGCCGAATATGTGCGGATGATCTCATCCATCGGCAACGCCACGGTGGAAAGTGAACAGCTCGATGCCGGCCAGCGCCGACTGGAGCGGATCGCGCTGATGCTGCGCACGGACGAGGGCATCCCGCTCGCTCTCCTGGAGGGCCCGCCGCCCGCAACGCTGCTTGACCACGGGCTGGCGGAAATTCATGGAGACCGCCTGATCCTGACCCGCGCGGGAATCCCGCTGGTCGACCCGATCGCCGCGGAACTCGCCTGACCCACCATCGCCATGGCCTTCTCATCCCTACCGGTCATCTTCGTCCTCGCCTTCGCCGCTTCGTTCGCCTTTGGCCGGGAGACCCGCAAGCGCGGCTACGAATCGGCCAAGGCCGCTCGTTTTCCGGTCATGCTCGGCTTCGGAATCATGCTGGTGAACCTCCTGGCCGTCCTGCTGTGGATGAGAATCTTCGGTGACTCCGGCGACCGCGCCCAGCTCGGCGAAATGGTCTGCATCGTGACCGACATCTTCTTCACCGCGCTCTTCGTGGCATGGATTTCCAAGAACTGGAAGGCGATCCGCACCCTGCCCGACCGGGCGCGATCCACCGGGGCAAGCCGCTGAAAATTGCGGACGCACCGACTTCGAGCTTCTCAGGTCCGGAGCGGCAGCGCTCACTCAGCGCCGTGCCCGAGCTTTACGATTTCGCCCGCAGTCTGCTGTTCAAGCTCGATGCCGAGGAGGCGCATCACCTGAGCCTGCAGAGCCTGCGTCTCGGCGAAAAGTCCGGCCTGCTGAAGTTCGCGTTCCCGGAGGAGGACGCCATTTCCCTGCCGGTCGAAGTCATGGGACTGAAGTTTCCGAACCGGGTCGGTCTGGCCGCGGGCCTCGACAAGGAAGGCAACACCATCGACGCGCTCGGACGGCTCGGTTTCGGCTTTGTCGAGATCGGAACCATCACTCCCCGTCCCCAGGCCGGCAACCCGAAGCCACGGTTGTTTCGTCTTGTCGAGCACGAAGCCATCATCAACCGCATGGGTTTCAACAACCCGGGGATCGCCGCGGGTGTCGCCAATGTCCGGCTTTCCAAATCCTTTCAGGGCGTGGTCGGCTTCAACATCGGCAAGAACAAGGATACGCCGAACGAGAACGCCGCCGATGACTACCTGACCTGCCTGCGGGAGGCGTATCCGGTCGCCGACTACATCGTGGTCAATCTTTCCTCCCCCAACACCCCCGGCCTGCGGGATCTGCAAGGCGAGGAAGCCTCGGCCAAGCTCCTGGAGCAGCTGAAAAAGGAGCAGGAGCGCCTGGCCAAGGAGCACGGCAAGACCGTCCCGCTGCTGTTCAAGATCGCCCCTGACCTGAAGCCTCTGCACGTCAGGGGCCTGGCGCGGGTTTTCCTGGAGGGCGGGCTCGACGGCCTGATCGCCACGAATACCACCCTCGACCGCGCCCCGGTGGCCGGGCATCCACGCGCCAATGAGGCGGGCGGACTCTCCGGACGGCCTCTGACGGCCCGCAGCACCGGTATTATCCGCGCTTTTGCGGGTGAATTCGGCGGCCGGATCCCGATCATCGGAGTCGGAGGCATCAGCAGCGCCGCCGATGCGGTGGAGAAAATCGAGGCTGGGGCCTCCTTGGTGCAAATCTACTCCGCCTTCATTTTTCAAGGCCCCAGACTGGTTCGGGAGTGTGTCCGGGCCTTGGAAGGGATCGTTTCCTGAGCAAGGGTGTCATGATGAGTCAAGTCGTGTCTTGCCAAATGCAACGGTTCCCTTAAGCTCCCGCCCGACAGGCAGAACCGGATGCACCGGCTGCCCGCCGCCGGCCAAACGCAGATTTTGGCAGCAGCGCTCCGCTCGTGCGGGCCGCGATCGGATTCCGGCGGACGCGGATACGCGGAGAAGCCTGTTGAACCGGGCCCGCGCGCGACCGCCGACCCCAGACCTCCGGAGTCTCTCCTGTCCCGCTTGTATGCGAGGAGAGCTCCCCGGCACCAAAAAGCCGGTGGACTGGATCGGGCGCAAACATGCAGCCCCGCCCCATACGGGCGGCCACCTACTGTCGCTAGCAGGAGCCCGACCTAACCGAACGCAACACATGTCCAACGCCACACCCGATACGCGAGGCGCAGGCGGAGAACGCCGCAGACGGCGCTCCCGCGGAGGCAAGGGCCGGAATCGCAATCGCCAGGACGCCCAAGGAGGCGAACAGCGCGAGCAACGCGAACCCCGCCAGCACCACGGCCACCAGCACGGCAATGCCCAATCCCGGCAGGAAAGACAGGACCGCGGCCCACGCCCGTCCACTTACCGCCAGGAACCCGTCAAATTGACGCTCTGGCAGAAGATCCTCAAGGCCATCGGCCTTTACAAGGAGCCTGTCCGCCCACCCCGCCCCGAAAGAGAGGAGCGCAAGCCGCGCCTCAACATCGAGGAAGCCCCGGCCGCCGTGAAGTCCAACGTTCGCAACGCCCGTCAGAATCCTGACCGGCAGATCGGCGAACGCGCGGAAAACGACCGCCGCCGCCAGGAACGCCCAGCCCCCCCGGAAGGTGGCGCTCCTTCCCGCCGCACCCAGGAGAAGACCGAAGTCGGCTCCCCACGCATCTACCTCGGCAACCTGTCCTACGACGCCTCCGAAGAAGACCTCAAGGATCTCTTCAAGGGCATCGGCACGGTCCGCCGCGTCGAGGTCGTTTACAACCGTCGCACGCACAAGTCGAAGGGCTACGGCTTTGTCGACATGCTGAACATGGAAGAAGCCAAGCGCTCCGTCGAAGTACTGCACGACCAGTTCTTCATGGGCCGCAAGCTCGTCGTCAGCGGCGCCAAGACCAAGGAGTACGAAGAAGGCCAGCGCGAAGACGAGCAGGAAGCTGCCGAAGCGCGTGAAGCCCGCAAGGCCACTCAAGCCGCCCAGGCTGCAGCCGCTCCGGTTGCCGCAGCTCCGGAAGCTGAAGCGACTCCCGCCCCGGACGCACCGGTGGCCGAGGTCGCCGCCGAGCACGAAGCTCCGGCCGCGATCGTCACTGAAGAGCCAGCTCCCCAGCTGATCTTCGAAGAGCCGGAAGCTCCTCATCAGCCGCATCAGCACTGAGCCACTCGCTCTGATATTCATTTCCCGCCCCGGCCGGTTTTCCACCAGCCGGGGCGTTTTTGTCTCTGGCCCTCCCGCGCTCAGGAGGCATGATGCGGGCCCGCCTGCCGATGCTCCCGCCTTCGCCCGAATCCCTCTATTTCATCTGCGGTCCGACGGCGGCGGGTAAGTCGGCGCTGGCACTGGAGATGGCGCGGCGGCTGGATGGCGAGATCGTCAATGCCGACGCCTTCCAGCTCTATCGCGGGCTGGAGATGTTGAGCGCGGCGCCTTCCAGGCAGGACCGGGCGCTGATCCCGCACCACCTCTACAGCGTCCTTTCTCCGGCCGAGGGCATCGACGCGATGGGCTACCTGCGGCTGGTGACGCCGGTGGTCGAAGAGCTGGCCTCGCGCGGCAAGGTCGCGATCATCACCGGCGGCTCGGGCCTTTACCTGAAGTTCCTTTCGCATGGTCCCTCTCCCCTGCCCCCTGGCGAGCCGTCCTTGCGCGCGGAGTTGGAGGCATTGCCTCTGGAGGACCTCGTGGCCCGGTTGAACGAACTCGACCCGGTCGAGGCGGCACGCACCGATCTGCGTAACCGGCGCTATGTCTCGCGCGCCCTGGAGGTCTGCCTGATCAGTGGCGGACGCTGCTCGGACCTGCGCGACAACTGGGAGCAGGCCGCCGCCGGGCGCGAAGCCCGCCTGCGCGGCACCTTCATTTCCCGCGGTCGCGAGGACCTGCATCACCGGATCGGGCTGCGGACCGAAGCGATGCTGGAGGGCGGCGCCATCGAGGAGATCGCGGCTCTGGGCGAGGTCGCGCCGACGGTCGAGAAGGCCATCGGCCTGCGAGAGATCCGCAGCCTGCTGGTCGGCGAGATCGACCGGCCGCAATGTGCCGAACTGATCAAGGCCGCGACCCGGCAATATGCCAAGCGCCAGGAGACCTGGTTCAAGCGCGAGACCTGGCTAAGCTCCGTCGCGGCGGGCTGATCAGGGCACCACCGAGTCGACCGAAGCCACCGGCACCGGCACGAAGCAGACCTGGGCCACGACCTTTGAGCGGGCACCCGGCAGAGCGCTCATGAGGCGTACTGTCAGCCGCTGCGGCTCGCGGCCGACCTGGCAGGCATTGTATTTGATCTTCTGGTCGAAAAGCGGCCGGCGCGACAGTTCGGTCAGCAGCGCAAACCGCTCGACGATGGCCTGATCCGGCGCCTGGGCCAGAGCGGCGAAGTCGATGATCTCGGCGTTGACCTGGGGGATGCTGCGTCTCATGGGCTTGAAGGGAGCTTAGCGGAGCGAGGATGCCGGGGTCGAGCGATTCGTGCCTGGCACCGGCTCGTGACCGAAATGGGGTCATCCCTGGCGATTTGCGCAATTCTGCGTCCATTGTGCGCAATCCACCGTTAGTCACCTGCCCTGGCGCCCGCCAGGATCGTGCCGCGTGAACGACAGCATCCACTCCGGCATACCGCTCCATTCCGACGATTCTTCCCGGGCTGCCCTTTCCGGCCGGAGATCCTATCGCATCCGCGTGCTGCTGCCGGGTTTTGCCGGAGCGGTCTCCTGCCTGGGTCTGGTCCATGCCGAGGCTCCGGTGCAGCAGCTCGACACGATGACCGTCTCGGAAACCCGCGATAAGAACGGCAACATCATCGACTACCGCACCGAGAAAGCCGCCGCCGCGACCAAGACCGACACGCCCCTCATCGAGACGCCGCAGTCGATTTCCGTCATTACGGAGGACCAGCTTGAACTGCGCAATGCCAAGACGGTCACTGAGGCGCTGCGCTACACTGCCGGCACCTCCACCGAGACCTACGGCCAGGATCCCCGCGG
>JAQGPE010000617.1 GCA_028293225.1 Akkermansiaceae bacterium
CGATCTTGGCGATGGCGTAGGCTTCGTTGGTGACTTCCAGCGGGCTGGTGAGCAGGCAGTCTTCCGGCATCGGCTGCGGAGCCATTTTCGGATAGATGCAGGAGGAGCCGAGGAAGAGCACGCGGTCGACCCCGGCGCGGCGGCTGCCTTCGACGAGGTTCGAGGCGATACTAAGATTCTCGTAGATGAAGTCGGCCGGATAGGTGGAGTTGGCGTGGATGCCACCGACCTTGGCCGCAGCGATCACGACGATGTCCGGCTTGTGATCCTCCAGGAAATCAAAGACGTCCTGCTGGTTGCAAAGATCGAGCTGATCGCGGGTGGCGGTCAGGATTTCGTAGCCGCCGAGGCGCTTGGCTTCACGGACGAGGGCGGAGCCGACCATTCCACGGTGGCCGGTGATCAGGATCTTTTTCATGTGCAGGCAGGGTGAGTGAGAGAGGGCGGGTGCGAAGCGGAAATCAGGCCACAAACGAGGAGATGGCGGAAACGACCTCATCGAGCTGCGAGGCGGCCAGTTCCGGATAGACCGGGATGCTGAGGACCTCCGAGGCCAGGGCGTCCGAGACCGGGCAGTGGTCGAGCGCGTGGACGGGCAGATCGGCGAAGCACTCCTGACGGTGCAGCGGCACCGGGTAGTAGATCTCGCTGGCGACGCCATGGCCGGCCAGGTGGATCTTCAGCGCATCGCGGCGGTTGCTGGTGACGCGCAGGGTGAACTGGTTCCAGACGTGGCCATTGTGCTCGTACGCGACCGGCAGGACGATCTGGGCTCCCGCTGCGGCGAGCTTTTCGCCCTGGCGGGTGAAGCAGCAGCAGTCGTCCGGAGTGGCCTGGACGATACCCGGGACCTGCGAGAGCGTGGAAAGGTAGTGGTTCGCGTTGCGGTCGCGGCCCGCAGCGTAGGTCGACAGGTGGCGGAGCTTTACACGCAGCAGGGCGCACTGCAGGGCGTCCATGCGGAAGTTGCCACCGATCAGCGAATGATAGTAGCGCGGGTGCATGCCGTGGTTGCGCAGGCGGGTGATCTTTTCCGCCAGGGCGTCATCCTCGGTGGTGACGAGGCCGCCGTCGCCGAAGCCGCCGAGGTTCTTCGACGGGAAGAAGCTGAAGCAGCCGACCTCGCCGATGGTGCCGACGCTGCGGCCGTGATACGTGGCGCCGATCGCCTGGGCGGCGTCCTCGATCACGATCAGGCCGTGCTCTTTCGCCAGCGCCTGGATCGAGTCCATTTCGGTCGACTGGCCGAAGAGGTGCACCGGCACGATGGCCTTGGTGCGCTTGGTGATCTTCGCGCGCAGGGCGTCGATATCCAGGTTGAAGCAGACCGGGCAGACGTCGCAGAAAATGGGCGTCGCGCCGGTGCGGGTGATGCAGCCGGCGGTGGCGAAGAAGGTGAACGACGGGCAGATGACCTCGTCACCAGGGCCGATGCCGAGCGCCATGAAAGCGACCAGCAGCGCGTCGGTGCCGGAGGAAATCGAGATCGCGTGCTTGGCGCCAATGAAGGCGGCGCACTCGCGTTCGAAAGCTTCCACCTCTTCGCCGAGGATGAAGCGGCCGGTCCGGAGCACGCTGTCGAAGGCGGCCTTCAGCTCGGCTTCGAGGGGGTGGTTCTGCGCGTTGACGTCGAGTAGCGGGACAGACATGGGATGGATGAAAATTTCAGTTAGGCTTTCACGACCAGGCCCTCTGGGGTCGGAACCGTAGCCATCGCGTTGCGGGTGTCGACGATCAGGTCGGACCAGGTCGCGAGCTCGGTGAGATTGAAGGCGGCGTGGTGGGTGGAAATGACCACGCAGTCCTGGGCACGCAGGAGTTCCTCCGTCCACTCCACCGAGGCGGTGCCGGCCCAGGCCATGTGCTCGCGGGTCGGGCCGACCACCGGGACATGAGGGTCGTAGTAGCTGACCTCGGCGCCGAGGCGCTTGAAGCCGTCCAGCAGGGCGAAGGTCGGGGACTCGCGCATGTCATCGACATTCGCCTTGTAGGCGAGGCCGAGCAGCAGGACGCGGGAGCCCTTCACCGGCTTGCCGCGGGAGTTGAGCGCCTCCATGCTACGATGGATGACGTAGTCCGGCATGGCGCGGTTGACCTCGCCGGCCAGCTCGATGAAGCGGGTGTGCACACCGTACTCGCGGGCCTTCCAGGTGAGGTAGAAGGGATCGATGGGGATGCAGTGGCCGCCGAGGCCCGGGCCGGGGTAGAAGGGGGTGAAGCCGAAGGGCTTGGTGGAGGCGGCGCGAATGACCTCCCAGATGTCGATGTCCATCTTATCGGCGGCGATTTTCAGCTCGTTGACGAGGCCGATGTTCACGGCGCGGTAGATGTTTTCCAGCAGCTTGGTCAGCTCGGCGACCTTGCAGGAGCTGACCGGCACGACCTTGTCGAAGGCGGCCTCGTAGAGCGCGACGCCCGCGGCGAGACACTCCGGCGTGACGCCGCCGACGACCTTCGGGATATTGGTGGCGGAGAACTTCGGGTTGCCGGGATCCTCGCGCTCCGGGGAGTAGACGACGTGGACCTGCGGGCCGACCTTGAAGCCGGCCTTTTCCACGCGGGTCACCACTTCCTCATCGGTGGTGCCGGGGTAGGTGGTGCTTTCCAGGCTGAGGACCTGGCCCTCGCGGAGATGCGGGACCACGGAATCGACCGTATCGGTCACGTAGCTGAGATCCGGCTCGAAGTGCTCATCGAGCGGGGTCGGGACGCAGAGGATGATCGCGTCGAGCCCGGCGATGATCGAGAAATCCGTGGTGGCTTCCAGCAGGCCGGAGGCCAGGGCGGCGGCGACCTCCGCGCCGGGAATGTGCTTGATGTAGGACTCGCCGCGCAAGAGGTGCTCCGGCTTGGAGGCATCGATATCGATGCCGACCGCGCGATAGCCGGCCCGCGCATAGGCGAGCAGGAGGGGCAGGCCGACGTAGCCGAGACCGACGACACCGATGGCCGCCGTGCGGTCCTTGAGTTTGGCTTGGATGCTCATGCTCTGGCCGGGAAATCACCCATGAAGCCGGTTTTGTCCAGCCCCGCCGTGCCGCGGGCAGCTGCCGCCCCCGGTCGATTGCGTCGGAAAGGCAAAACCGATTGACGAGAGGGAAGTTGATGAGGTTCTCGCATCATTTCTGAGCGGCCCTGCCAATGGATCGGGCCTGAAATCGGGGGATTGTTCAATCTAAAATGAACAAAATGCCCGAGGTGACGGTTTCTTCACCGTAACTTCTTTTACGGAAGCGGTTTGCGCGGGAGCAGCAGGGAGAACAGATCGATCTCGATGATCCGTTCACGGCCCAGGAATTCCAGCAGGACGCGGACGCGATCGGTGCCGGACAGAACCTCCACCACGGTGCCCTTGCTGCCGCCGAGGGGGCCGGCGGCGACCTCGACTTCCTCGCCTTTCTCGACCCGGGGGAGGAGGGTCAATATTTCATCGGTTCCCTGGCGCAGCACCTCGGCGCGAATGAGTTCCACGAAAGCGGCGGGACCCGGCGGGGTCAGGCTGCCGAATTTCACCAAGCCGCGGACGCCGGCGCTGTAGGTGACGGCCTTCTCCAGGGAGGGGAGGTCGAAGCGGGCGAGGATATAGCCGGGGAAAAAGGCCTCGACCCACCAGATTTTGCCGCGGCGGGTGACCTTGCGGTAGCGGAGCATGGGGGCGAAGACCTCGATCTCCTCCAGCTCGCGAAGCCGGGCGGCGGCGGTCGATTCGCGTTTCGGCTGCGTTTTCACGCAGTACCACTGGGGGTCGGCGTTTTCGGTGGTCATCGTTATTCGCCCAGGAGTTTCTGCAGGACCGGCAGGACGCGGCGGCCGCGGCGGATCCATTTCTGGAGCTTCTCGATCCGGGCGTTGTAGAACTCGCGCTTCTCGGGATCGGTCTCCGCGCCGCTGCCGGCGGAAAGGCGGGCCGCCTTCAGTTGGCCGCTTTCGAGGTGCGGGCGGACCTGCTCGCGGATGAAGCCGCCGACCAGACGCTTGAGGTCGACGTCGGCCTCGAAATAGGTGCGGCGGGCCCCTTCCACATCGATTTCCTTGACCGCGCCGAGGTCCTTCAGCGCGCGCAGGCCCTGGCTGGCCGAACCCTTGCTGATGCCGAGGCGGGCCACCAGGTCGTCGAGCGCGAGGGGCTCCGGCGAAATGAACAGCAGGCCGTAGAGCTCTCCCAGCGAGCGGGGCAGGCCGAGAACGCGGACGCCGTCGACGAAGACCTGGATCACCTGCAACTCCAACGGCCCCAGGGGAACAGCGTTCCCGGAGTCTTTGTCAGGAGTCGGATTGACTTGAGGCACAAGCGCTTGAAAGCAGGATACGGGCGTTTGTTCAAACTTTTTTGAGCAAACGCGCCAGATGTTAGAGAAGAGGGCCGTCGATGGTCGATGGTCGATGGTCGA
>JAQGPE010000639.1 GCA_028293225.1 Akkermansiaceae bacterium
CATGTCGGAGCGCGGCTTCTACATGTCGAATCCCTTCACCGACGCCTCCCTGCTCGACATGGGCTCATTCGGTCCGCACGGGCGCTTCGTCCATCTCTACCTGAATGGCGTCTACTGGGGACTCTACCACCTGCGGGAGCGCTGGGGCGCCTCGAACACCGCCAGTTACTACGGCGGTCCGAAGGAGAGCTACGAGTCGATCAACGGCAACCTCAACGTCGGCGGTTGGGCGCCGGGCAATCCCTATGACGGCACCGGCGCGACCTGGGAGCGGGCGAAAGCGCTGGCCCTGCAGCCGGATAGCTACCGCCAGCTCCAGCCCTACGTGGATCTGCCGCAGTACATCGACTACATGACCCTGTTCATGTTCGGCGACTCCGAGGACGAGTACCGGACCAGCGGCCCGGCCGGAGAGGGCAGCGGCTTCAAATTCATGCTCAACGACGCGGACGGCTTCCTGCGCACCTCGGCCGGGGATCGCACCGCGCGCAGCACGCCTGGAACCCAGCCCGCCGACGGACCGGGCAGCTTCTTTTCCCTGCTCTACGCCGGGGCGGATCCCGACTACCGGCTGCTGCTGGCCGACCGGATCCAGCGCTCCTACGTGAGTCCGGGCGGGGCGCTGACTCCCGAGCGGAATGCCGCCCGCCTGAACGACCTGTGCGGCGGCATCGACCAGGCGATCGCCGCCGAGTGCGCCCGCTGGGCCTACCAGACCCCGGCGAGCTGGAACGCGCAGAGGAACACCATCCTCAACTCCTGGTTCCCATCGCACACCGCCACCGTGCTGGGCTACTACCAGGGCGCCGGATTTTATCCCGCCATCGTCGCGCCGGCTTTCAATCTCCCGCCCGGAGCGGTGGCGGCGGGCACCTCGCTGACCATGACCGGCGGAGCGGGGCTGACCACTTACTATACTCTGGACGGCAGCGATCCGCGCCAGGCCGCGACCTTCACCCCGGACCTGCCACTGGTCACCACGGCGACGAGCGGAAAATTCCACCTCGCGGCATCGGCCACGGACGGCTTCACCACGGCGAACGTGCCCGGCCTGCTCGGCTACTGGAGCTTCGACGGCCACACGCTGGACTCGGTGGGTGGCTTTCACGGCACGCCAAAGGGCAACCCCGCCTATGTGGCGGGGCATTCGGGCAAGGCCATCTCGCTCAACGGCGTCGATCAATGCGTCACGCTCGGCGATCCGGCCGGGCTGAAAATCATCGGCCAGATCACCGTTGCCGCCTGGATCCAGGCCCAGCCGGACGGCTCGCTGCAGAACATCGTCAACAAGGGCCACGACGCCAGCAGCACGCCGCAGGGGGAGATCACTCTGCGGATCGTGGGCGGCCACTATGAGGGTGGCTACTGGGCGGGCAGCCTGGGATCGGTGCTGGCGCAGGGGCCAAGCAGCGGGCCGGGTTCCGCCAGCGCCGATGCCGGGCAGTGGGTGCACCTGGCGATGACCTGGGACGGCAGCTTCTGGCGGCTGTATCGCAATGGCGTGGAAATCGGCTCGGCGGCCAGCAGCGTCGGGGCGGTCACGGTGCCCGCGGTCGGCTGGGCGATCGGCGCGCGCGGCACCGGCACGGAGCGCTTTTTCAAGGGACAGATCGATGACGTGCGCCTCTACGGACGCGGCCTGACGCCGGCGGAAATTGGCAAGCTTTACGACGGCAGCGCCTCCACCGAGACGGCGGCCTGGCCGCAGGCTGCCTACAGCGACAGCGGCTGGATACCGGGAGCCGGGGGCTGGGGCTTCGCGCCGCCAGGCTCGCCACTCACTCCGCAGATCGGCCACGACGTCTCGGCGGCGATGGCCGGGGCGCATCCGAACGCGCTGCTGCGGTTGCCTTTCCAGGTCAGCTCCCCCGCCGCGATCCGCGCGCTGCAGGCAAAGGTCCACGCCGACGACGGTTACACGCTCTATCTCAACGACGTGCGTGTCGCCGGGCGCAATGCCCCCTCCCCTGTCGATGGCTCCAGCGCGGCCACTGCGGAAACGCCGGACGCCGGGGCGGCAGCGGGCGAAACGGTCGATCTGACCCTGGCGATCCCGCTGCTGAAAACCGGCGCCAACCTGCTGGCGATCCAGGGCCTGAACCGCAACGCCAGCGATCCGGATTTCCTGATGAGTGCCGAGCTCTACGCCAGCCTGGATGGTGGCAACCGCTCGCCGGGGGCGCTGGCCTACAGCACCCCGCTCGCCCTGGACCGCAGCGGGATCGTCCGGGCCCGCAACTATAACGTGGCGACGAATGAATGGAGCGCGCTGCAGGAATCCTACTACCAGGTGGGCGCGGCCTGCCCGCCGGGAGCGGTGGTCATTTCCGAAATCCACTACCATCCCCAGGTCGACGGCGGGGAGTTCGTCGAGTTGCTGAACGTTTCCGACGCCGCCGTGAACCTGCGCGGGGCGGCGTTCACCCAGGGCCTCACCTATCGGTTCCCGGACAATCGCGACGTTCCGCTGGCTCCCGGGCAACGGCTGGTGGTGGCTGAAAACCCGCTGATCTTCCAACAGATCCACGGCTGGCAGGAGCCGGTCGCCGGGATGTATGCCGGATCGCTGGCCAATGAGGGCGAGCGCATCGTCCTGACCGCGGCCGATGGTGTGACGCCGTTGATCGACCTGACCTACAGCCCGCTGGCCCCGTGGCCCACCGCCGCGGATGGAACCGGGCCGAGCCTGGTGCTGAGTCGGCCGAAAATAGGGATCGACCTGAATCTGGCGGGCAACTGGCGGCCAAGCATCGAGGTCGATGGCAACCCCAATACCACCGATACCCTGCCCTTCACGGGCAGCGATCCGGATGCCGACGCCGACCGCGACGGACTCAGCGCTCTGATGGAATACGCCCTCGGCAGCCGCGACGATACCCCGACGCCGCAGCCGCTGGTCCTTGCCGTGACTGGCGGCTTTGCCACCGTGACCCTGCAGCATCCCGTCGCAGCCGAATCCGCGAACCTGCGGGTGGAAGCCTCCACGGATCTGGTGACCTGGGACGTCCCCGTCACCGTGAGCGCCAGGCAGTTCCTGGCCAATGGCGTGATCACCTCGACCTGGCGGACGCCCCTGCCCTCCAGCAGTCCGTTGTTTCTACGGTTCCGCGCTGGCGATTGAAAATCCGCTCCTTGAAAACGAAGCAGGCGACCCGTGGATGGGTCGCCTTGCTTTGCGTCGGAAACGGGTAGCAGAGGGCGGATTTGAACCGCCGACCAAAGGCTTATGAGTCCTCTGCTCTACCCCTGAGCTACTCTGCCGTTACCGTTCTGCCCTTGCGGGCGGGGCGAGACGCTTATCGTCCCGCCCCCTCACTGTCTATTGAAAAATAGCGGGCCGCTCAGTTCCGGCTGCCGCCACGGGCCACCATCACCCAATAGAGCAACTGGGCGATCGAGCCGACCGCGGCGGCAACGTAGGTCATGGCCGCCCAGAACAGGGCGTTCTTGGCTTTTTCATGCTGCATCTGATTGGCCAGGCCGCTGCGTTCCAGCCAGACCATCGCCCGGCGGCTGGCATCGAACTCGACCGGCAGAGTGATGACAGAAAACAAGGTGGTGACCCCGAAGACGCCGACCCAGATCCACAACATCGTCGGGCTGTGGAAGGTGATCGCGCCGAGAATCGCGGCCCACATGAAGTACTGCTGGGCGGAGCTGGCGATGTTCACGACCGGCACCAGCTTGGTGCGCAGGGTCAGCCACTGATAGGCCTGCTGATGCTGGACCGCGTGGCCGCATTCGTGGGCGGCCACGGCGGCAGCGGCCACGGTGTTGGCACCGTAAACGTAGTCGCTCAGATTGACCGTCTTTTTCGTCGGATCGTAGTGGTCGGTCAGCTGGCCGGGCACGCTCACGACCTGGACGTCGCTGATGCCGTTCTGGCGCAGCATGGCCTCGGCGACCTGGGCGCCGGTGACGGAAAGCGGGATCTGCGAATATTCATTGAAGCGGCGCTTCAAGGTGCTGCTGATCAACATGCTGATCAGCATGGTCGCGCCAATGATCACCCAGTAGCCCATT
>JAQGPE010000664.1 GCA_028293225.1 Akkermansiaceae bacterium
CGGGACCGAACTACAAGGTCGCCTATGCGATTTCCGATACACTGATGGGGCCGCACAAAAGAATCGGCACCGTGTTGGCTCAAGATCCGTCAATTGCGACGGGCGCCGGTCATCATTCCATCATCCACAATCCCAAGAACGACAGCTGGTATATCGTCTACCACCGCAGGCCTCTTGGAGAAACCGATGGGAACCACCGGGTCACCTGCATCGATAAGATGGAATTCGATGAGGAAGGAAAGATTCGACCGGTTGCGATTACCAGAGAGGGAGTTTCCCCTAACCCGCTAGGCTTCGGGAATTCCCGCTGAATCGGTAAGCGGTGAATCGTTTCAGCTCTTCTTGCTTTTGGTCTGCTCTACAGGCCGGAGTTGAGAAGAGCGGGCTTTCCAAGCCCTTTAAGCTGCAATTTCGTAATGTTCAGCGATCTGGCGGAAGATGCGGTCCCGGCGCTCCCGCGCCTGGTCGACATCCCGTGTCTTCAGTGAAAACCGAAGACGTTCGGCGGTCGCGTCTGGTTTGTGAACCGTGAGGTGACACCACCATACCCCGCGGTTGTTCCACAGGTGATGGTTGGGGTTCTCCTGGTTCACTCGCAGCGCGAGCTTGGGCTTGCGTTTCATCGATTGCATATTGGTGGCTTCTCGGAGGGTTTGCCCGCGGACTACGTAAAAACGCGCTTGGGAACCGCGGACTTCGAATTGGCGCTAGATACCTCTCTCATGCAAGGAGATTTAACTGAGTGGAAATTTCAATCATCATCTCGCTTTAAAAGTGAGCAAATATGTCGTAAAATGACCCTTTGAGAGAGGGTGGCAGTGTTCCTCATCTCTCAAAAATTGCAGTTTTCGATGAAACTTGAGTGAGCGACCTCAGATTTCTCCGCGAAAGTTCGGCGAAATTGAGCTCAAACAGGCAACGACTCTGAAAGAGATTTCAAAAATTTGAAATTCCCTCGCAACTTCACCTAACCATGCGCCAATGCGTCTTCAAAGTGCTTCAAAAGCACTGAAGTCTCCTCCGATCCGCACGAAACGCGAATGAGATGGGCCGGAACACCACAGCCTTCGGCCCAATCCAGCTCATTATAGTGAGCCAGGAGGGTATAAGGGCAGGCTAAAGTGAACGGAGTTCCGAAACTTGGCCCTTTGGATACCTGCAGGGTGTCGAAAACTTTCGCCGATTTCTTCGGATTTTTTAAAGCGAAGGATAAAAGAGGGCCGAAACCGCCCTTGGGGGCTTTGATTGCCTCGTAGTGCTCGCGAGTGATCACGCTGGGGTGCCAAACGTCCGAAACCGCCGGGTGATTCGCCAGCAAATCGGCCAAAGCGTCGCCATTGGCGTTGTGCTGGCCCATCCGGGTGGGGAAATCCTTCAAATTGGAGAGCAAAACCTCGGCATCTCCAATATAGAGGGGCGAACTTTTGGCGCTTTCCTCGGCAAGGAGGGGCAGAAGTTCGGCCGCGTGGGGCGAATCAGGCCGGACGGTCGCCATTCCGGCCAGGACATCGCCGCTGCCGGAGAGCCATTTGGTCAAACTGCCGGTCACCACGTCCGCCCACTGCAGGACGGAGACGTTGGCGGCGCTGGCCACCGAGTCATCGATGATGAGCGGCACCCGGCCTTCCCGGCAGGCGGCGGCAACTTTCGGAATATCCACCGTCCGCAGGAGCGGGTTGCTGGGAACCTCCGTGAAAACCGCGGCGAACTCGCCCTGGCGGATGCGGCGCAGCGCTTCGTCGAGCGATTCTCCCTCGGCCTGGTTCAGGAAAACGACGCCATTGCCGAAAAGTTCCTGAACTTTCAGGGCGTCCACATACGGAAACTCCATCTGAAGGGTCTTGCGACCCTCTTTGATGCCCGGCAGGGAGCGGAAAACCGCCGTGATGGCGGCCATGCCGCTGTTGAACACGAAAACGTTTTCCGCGCCGGTTCCGACGATCTTGCCGAGGCGGCGCTGGAGCAGGTGGACCTTGCTGCCCTTGCGGACTTCGCCATTCAGGAAATCCTCGGCCATGCGGCTGCTGACAAGTTCGCCGGTGAAGCGCTGGTAGTCGACGGCGATCTGACGGGCTTTGGCGGGCACCGCCAGGGCGTGCATGCCGTGGAATCCTTCCGGGCGAACGGCTGTTTCGCCGCGGCGCTCGATCCAGCGCTGGGCGCGCTGGGCGCCGAGGCGGGTCGGAAAAACCAGCACGTCCTCCCCTTCCCTGGCGATCTCCTCCCGCGCGTGGGCGGTCAGGCGTTCCACCAGGGGATGGCGGAAAAAGCGCGGGTAGCCCATGCGCATGCGATGGATGACTTTGTCGCGGCCTTCTTCATAGCCGATGACAGCGTCCCACGTGGGCAGACAGACGGAGCAGGCATGGGGAGAGTCCGGGAGGGGGATGCCCAGATCGTCTTCCTGCCATGCGGGGTAAGAAATCAAGTCGCGCATGCGCGCCGCTTTTATCGTCGCGAATCCCCCCTTCGCGCAAGCGGGATTCGATCCGTCGCCGAAAATCAGTCTGATGAAGCGACGCTTTTCTCAAGATGAACGGCCACAAAGTCGGTATCGGGCAGGATGAACTTCTCCAGGCTCAGCCTGACGGAGGCGAGAGGATAACTCGCCAGAAGGTGATCCGCGAGGTCCTCGACCAGGGTTTCGATCAACTGACGCGGACGTGAAAGAGCGACTTTCTGGAGGTCCAGGGCGACGTCCGCATAGTTGATCGTCTTGCCGATCTCGTCGGCCATTTGCCGGAATTCCAGCCATGGGGTCATGATGAGAGTCAGCCGAAGCTCCTGAGAACTGGCGCGTTCCTCCTCCGGGACGCCGATGAAGGTCGTCAGTTTCAGGCCGCGGATTTCAATGTTGCCGCTGGATTTCATGTCGAACTGGGAGGATGAGCGATGAGTCCCTGATTGAGAGCCTCGACCAGAAGAACCCGGGTGGGAGTATTAAGATCGAGAGTCATGGCCTCCGCCGCGGTGACCCAGCGGTAGTCTTCGGCCTCATCATTGAGGGTGACCTCGCCGCCCGCACTGGAAACGACATAGTTCAGCAGCAGGAAATGCTCGGCCCGCTGGAACTCCGGAGAGTCGATGCAGTCCTGCACCATCACGAAGCGGGGTTCGGTCACGGTCAGGCCGGTTTCCTCGCGCAGTTCGCGGAGCAGGGCCTGGAGGGACGTTTCGCCCCGGCGGATCTTGCCGCCGGGGATGCCCCAGCGGTCGCCCCATTTGTGGGTCCGGACCATAAGAAGCTTTCCGGAGGGGTCCTGGATCAGCGCGCCGACGGTTGCCACCGGGCGGGGTTTCCACCCGGGCATGCCCAGCAACTGCCGGAGAGCCTGCAGATCCGGAACCGTCAGATCCGGCCGTGATTCGGCGAGGGCGCCGGCATGGGTGTAGCCGGTCAGAACGGCGATCGAGGTCAGGGACGCATGGCGGGCGGTCTCGACGTCGTGGGTCATGTCGCCGACGAAGGCGGTCTCGGCGGGATCGAGCTGATGGGCGAGCAGGATTTCGCCGATCTTTTCGCGCTTGTCGACCACGCCGGAGTAGGTGGCTTCAAAGAATTCCTCCAGGTCCAGGTCCTTCAACTGCCAGTGAAAGGCATCCGAATCCATGCTGCTGAGGATGAAGGTGCGGATGCCGTGGTCGCGGCACCACTCCAGTTTTTCCCGGGCG
Organism: Akkermansiaceae bacterium; assembly: GCA_028293225.1. Lineage (GTDB taxonomy): Bacteria > Verrucomicrobiota > Verrucomicrobiia > Verrucomicrobiales > Akkermansiaceae > Haloferula. The sequence continues at coordinate 3,673 of JAQGPE010000664.1, forward strand.
TGGGGCAGGATGGTGACCGGCACCGCGGAGGCGGAAAAGCCCTGGCGGAAATGGACTTCCAGCTCCTCCAGCGGGACGCCCGGCAGCATTTCCGCGTAGAAATCCCGGTACGGCAGGCGGAATTTCAGCCGGAACTGCTCCCGGTCGAGGCCGGGCAGACCGTAGGTTCCGAAGACGTGATTGGTGGCCTCGATCACCGGGCCCATGTCGTCCACCAGCGTGCCGGACCAATCGAAAATGAGATTGCGAAACATTCGAAGGTGGGAATTCAGCCGATGGCGAAACGGAGCGTCTTCACGACATTGGGCCCGGCGGCTTCCTGGAGGCGTTTCAGGAGCACGGCCTTGGATTGCTCCAGGTGGAAGCGCATGGAGGGCTGCAGGACTTGAAGGGTGAGGCAGCCGTTTTTGAGGGAGGCGGGCGTCGCGTGGCGGGAGACGAAATCGCCGGCGATTTCCTTCCACATCCCGCGCAGGCGCTCCTCATCAATGCCTTCCGAGGCACCGGCGAGGCGAAGAATCGCGGCAAGGAACTCATCGGGCTTGTGCAGCCTTTCGTCGGGATGCTCCGGCTCATCCCCGCCCCGCCACTCCCGGAGAATGGCGCGACGGATCGCTGCAAGCCGGGAGTCCTTTGCCATAGGGAAACGTTCAGTCCTCGCCGTCGTCGCCGATGGCCTCGACCGGGCAGCCTTCGATGGCTTCGCGGCATTGGGCGGCCTCCTCGTCGTTTTCGGGCTGCTTGTAGACGTAGGAATAGCCCTCGTCGTCGGAACGGGTGAAATTATTCGGGGCTGTCTCGCGGCAGAGGTCGCAGTCGATGCATTGACTGTCGACGTAAAACCTGCCAGTGACGTTTTCCCTGTTCTTGTCTTCGCGGTCGGCCATGGGTGGGAGATTGCTGGGGCTTGCATCGCGCCGCGCGGGCCCCCTTGCAATCCCTTTTTCAGAGAGAACGTCGTCGTGCTTTCCTCTGGTCAAGGCCGCCTGGGGTTTCTAAACCGGTGCGCGCTCCAAACCCATGTCCGCAGATCCTTCCAGTTCGGCCGGGCTTCCCGGCCGCAGCCGCCCTGTCCTGTCCGACCTTTCCAAAGAAACGACGGAGGAGGATTTGTGGAATCTCGACGAGGATGGCCTCTCCAGTACGCCGCTTCCTCCCGCCCGGGAAGCCGGAGAACCCCAGGACGGAAACGCGGAAACTCCCGCGGAGGAGGGAGTGCAGAAAGCTCCCGCCGTGGTCGTGCGGCCGATCAAGACGCCCGCGCCAAAGGCGATCGTGATCGAACCCGCAGCGGAAAAGATCAGCCCCAAGGTGGCGAAGGCTGCCAAGCCGGAGCCGCAGCGAGCCAAGCCGGTCGATACCTTCGACGATCTGGACGAAGATACTTTTGAAGAGGATGACGTCCCGGAAGGGGCGGCTGCCAGAAAGGGACCGGATCTTTCCCAGCTTGGATCCGAGGCCAGAAAAACGCCTGCCGCCGAGCCGGAGCCGGATGAAGGGCCGGTGACGTATGTGTCCCTTTCCGACGATGACGACGCACTGCTTTCAGCTCCGGAGGAATCGGCTTCCGGACGACGCGGGCTGAAAATTTCCAGCCGTGAGCTGATCGGCCTCGGCATTTTCGCCTTCGTGTTGCTGCTGGCGGGCATCTGGGCCGTGACGAGCTTCTACGGTCTGATCAATATCAAAAAGGATCCCCGCACTCCTCCGCACCTGCCGGTGAACGGGAAGTACGCATCGGTCACCAAGCAAACCACCTTCTGGCGCACGCCGGTCACCCAGGGCGCCGAGCGGGACCGGCCTCAGCGCGACGTGATCCTCCTGCCGGTGCTGGAGTTGACCCTGGGTTCAGCGAACTCCGGATCGGGCGCTCTGCGGGTGATCTTCCGTGACGAAACGGGCCGCTCGCTGGGCGATGCCGTGACGCGGGCCTTCAGCGGCGGCAAATTTGAAGGAGCCAACAGTGAAGTGGCCTCCTTTCCGTCCACCGCCGGCTTCGAGCAGATGGGCACTTTCAACAGCTACGTGTCCGGCCCCGGGGATCCGTGGTCGGCGCGGGTGCTGGAAGGTCCGTCGGCCAATGCTCCGGCCGACCAGTTCGTGCCCTTGGTCGATATCCCGGTCTCGGGATTCCGCCACTGATCTCTCATGTCAGCTACCACCATTTCTCCTCTCGTGCCGCGTGAAGGCTGGCACGTCATGCATCTCTTCTACCGGGTCGAGCACTCGCAGTGGTCGCTTTTCAGCGATGATGAAAAGCGGGTGGCGAAAACCCGCCTGACCGAACTGGTTCAGGAGATCCGGGCCACGCCGGACACGCACCTGCTGACCTTCGCGATCGCGACGCCCAAGGCCGATGTCGGCTTCATGCTGCTGACGCCTGACCTGCAGGTTGCCACGGCCTTCGAGAAGCAACTGACCCTGTCGCTGGGACCGGAGATTCTCAGCCCGGTCTATTCGTATCTGTCCCAGACGGAGCGCTCCGAATACACGACCAGCGCCGAGCAGTATGCGGAGGAGACCCTGAAGGCTGAAAAGGGCCTGGCGGAGGATTCCGAAGAGTTTGCGCAGGGTCTGAAGGAGTTCGATGAGCGCATGGCCCACTACCTGAAACACCGGCTCTACCCGGTGCTGCCGGATTGGCCCGCGATCTGTTTCTACCCGATGTCCAAGCGCCGCACCGGCGAAAACAACTGGTACGCCCTTTCCTACGAAGAGCGGCGCAAGCTGATGGGCAGCCATGCCCGGACCGGCCGCGCCTACTCCGGCAGGATTCTCCAGCTGATCACCGGATCCACGGGACTCGATGAGTATGAGTGGGGGGTGACTCTGCTGGCCAAGGATACGATCGACATCAAGAACATCGTTTACGAGATGCGTTTCGACGAGGTGTCGGCCCGTTTTGCCGAGTTCGGCGATTTCTTCATCGGCATGCAACTGCCGCTGGATGAGTTGTTCCGGCGCGTTTGCCTTTGAGAAATCGGTTGATCCGGGAAATTTGAACCGCAAAGGCGCGAAGGGCGCAAAGTTTTGGAGCTGGTTAACTTAGCGGCTCTGCTCTGAGCTTCGGGCCAGTCATTCACCGATTTTCGGATTACGCTGATTGCACAGATCAAAGGCAGGAGATTATGGTTTTGTGGGGAGCGGGGTCGCCGCTGATTAACCGACTGCCTGAAAATCAAAAAAGCCGCGTGCCTGTCAGGCCGCGGCTTTTCGGTTTGGAGAGGGACGGCTGCTTATTCGCCGATGTCCTTCATTTCGCGCTTCATGCGCTGGAGAAGGCGCTCCATGTCCTCCAGATTCTGGCGCAGGCTGGGCGCCGACTCCGTGGGAGGCGGCGGCTGGGCGCCGCGGGGCATCTGAGGGATGTCCCGGCCGTTTTCAACCAAGCTCCGGTCGCGCTTGGCTTTCTCGAGTTGGGCGGCCTCGACGTCGGCCGGCGATGAAGCTTTGCCGTTGAGGACGGCGATGACGCTGGCGGAGGGGATGATCATGCTGGAGGTGCGGTCGCCGCGGGCGATGGAAATCCCGATCACCCTGCCGTCGAGATCGACCACCGGGCCGCCGCAGCCGGCGCGATCGATGGCCATATCGGTCTGCATGGCCGACGGAAAATTGGTGCTGACCTTGCTCAGGTGGGTGCCCATCTGGCGCATGGTTTCCAAGCGGGCATTGCGGGCCTGGGGGAACTCAGGCTTCTCCTTCAGATCCACCTGGATGGTGGCGGATTTGCCATCGCGATCGTAGACGACTTCGACCGATTCGCCGGGGCCGTGGCCATTGAGCGAGGTTTTCACTTCGTAGGCGCTGTTGACTTCCTTGCCGGCGATCTTGCGCAGGATGTCGCCCTCGGCCAGACCGGCGGATTTGGCGGCGCCTTCGGGCTCGATGCCGCGGATGCGCACCCCCGGGCCGCTGAAATTCCCGTCGAGTTCGACGCCGAGAAACGCCTGGTCTTTCACCCGCAGCGAACGGGTTTCCACCGCCACGACGCCGAGGACCGGCTTTTTGTCGTCCGGGGTGGGAGCCACGATCATGCGGCCGAGCTTGAGCGCGTCGGTGGTGTCCCATTTGACCGGAGTGAATCCGGTCGGATCCTCGACGGTCAGAACGGCCAGATCGTCATCGGGATAGACGCCGTAGACCTTCGCGACGGCGGTTTTGGCATCGCCGGCGACAACTTTCAGCGAATCCGAAGCGAGGCTGATTTCGCTCCATTTGGTGAGGACCTGGCGGCCGTCGCCGATCACGGTGCCCTGGACGAGTTGGATCGGCTCGCCGGTGCGGCGATCTTCGCCCCAGATCCAGACGGCCGATTTGCTGGCGTTTTTGGTCGCGGAGGAGATGGCGCCGTAGAGGTCGGCGGATTCGTTGCGGATGATCTGCTCCTCCTCAAAGGTCATCAGCGGAACGTCCGGCTGATCTTCGTCGTCCTGCTGGCCGAGGCGCTGGGACATGGGAGCGGCTTGACCGAGTTGGGCAGCCTGGACGAGCTTGACCTCGACCTCGACGGGCTTGGAATCGCGCAACAGGCTGACCTTGATCGTGTCACCTGCGCGATACTTGGCGATCTGGAGGAAGAAATAGCGGCCGGCGCGGACCTTGGCGCCGTTGATCGACTGGATCACGTCGCCTGAGCGGATACCGGCACGGGCGGCCGGAGTGCCGGGAGTGACGCTGGCCACGGCGATGCCGCCGCCCGCCACGCTGGCTTCCGAGACGCGGATGCCCATGACCGGGCGCTCCTGGTTGGCCAGCGGGTTCATCTGGAGCTCACCCCAGACCTCGCTTTTCATCAGGCGGTCCCAGTCCTCGCGGAAGCCGTCGACGCCGGCGTGATTGTTGTTTTTGATCGATTCGCCGATCGACGAATTGACCGCAACGACCTTGCCATCAATGCCGAACAGCGGGCCGCCGGAGTCGCCGCCGATCAGGCTGCAGTCGGTGGTCAGGAAGTTGCCGGGGCCGTCGGAAACCACCCGTCCGAAGCGAACCGGAGGGGTGCGGGCCGGGTCATAGCCGGCCGAGTGGCCCATCGCCACGACCCAATCGCCGGCCTTGAGAGGCTTTGACTGGCCCATTTCAACGAATGGCCAGGGGCCGGGCTCGATGATTTGCGCCAGGGCGATGTCCTTCGAGAGATTGGCGCCGAGGACTTTCGCCTTGGTCTGCTTGCCATTCGGGAAGACCACTTCGACCTGCTCATTACCCTCCACCACGTGGGCGGCGGTGAGGATGAGGCCGTCGGCATTGGTAATGACTCCCGATCCGGATGAGCCGGTTTCGACCGAAATCAGTGCCACCGTGGCTGGCAGCGCCTTGTCGACCACGGCGGTAAGTTTCGCTTCGAGCTTGCGAACATCGTCCAGTGTCCGCACAGGGTCCTGCGCGGCCAGCGGGTGAAAAAAGAGGCCGATCCCCGCGACGGCCAGGACTCCATGGAAAATTCTCAGGTGTTTCATCATTCCGTCACACGCTTAAGCGACACAAATCACGTGCTTCGTCTGAGCCGCGATATGGCCTTCGCCTCCCCATCAGTTCCACGCTAAGGTGCCCCCGTCCATGCCGAAACCAAATTCGAGGGAATACGACGACATCTCATTGAAGGGCGGTTCGTCCTCTTACCGGAAAAATCCGCCGCGTCCGTCGTCGGGTCTGGGGTCCTGGGTGCTGTTCTGGCCATTTCTGATTTACCACTGGTTCATCCGGCGGTTGCCCGGATTTATCCGGATTCCACTGCTGGTCATCGGCGACGGCGCGATCGCGGCGACCTATGGGATCATCTGCCTGGTGGTGGTCTATGGACTGCGCGCCCGGCCGTATGACATGGCCAAGGTGGCGGAAATGCCGGAGCGGACGGTGGTTTACGACCGTCGCGGCGAGGAGCTGGGCCGCCTGCACGGGGAAAAGCGCGACATCATCCGCTATGAGCAGATCTCCCCGAACTTCCTGGCGGCGATCCTGGCGCGGGAGGACTCGCGGTTTTACGACCACCGCGGGGTCGACTGGTATGGCGTGGGCCGCGCGATGGTGCAGAACTTCAAGCGCGGCGGCATGGCCCAGGGCGCTTCGACGCTGACGATGCAGCTTTCGCGCAACAGCTTCGACCTGCGCAACAAACTGCTGGC
>JAQGPE010000690.1 GCA_028293225.1 Akkermansiaceae bacterium
GAGACATCGCAGATTCCTCTCTGCGGAGTGTCATGGAATGGTCACAAGGACACGTTGGGTCCATCCGGCGTGGCGACATAGAGACTCTGCCGTGCGCCAAAGCGCTCCAGCTCCCGTTCAAAGCTCATGCCGACCCGCTCCAGCAGTCTCACGGAGCGCTCGTTCAGCGTCTGCGTCTCCGCCACCACCCGCGTCAGGCCCAGCCCATGAAAGGCATGCTGCAGGCCCGCGGTCACCGCTTCCGTGGCGTAGCCCCGGCCCAGGTGCTCCGGCAGCAGCGCGTAGGAGATTTCGACGTCCGCGCCGCCATGGTGGGGCCTCAGCCAGATCACGCCCAGCAGCGGCTGCTCCGGGGCGGCGGGATCGGCCGGGCGGATGGCCCAGATCGTCGGCAGCTTTTCATCGATCATGCCCTGCGCGCGCTCTGCAGCCGGCTGAGCATCCATCGGCCCGCCCAGGTATTCGCGGACCTGTGGCTCCGTGAAAATCCGCGCCAGAGCCGTGGCATCGGAAGGTTGGAAAGGGGCGAGACGGCACAGGAAAGACATGGCGGCAGCATGGCAGGATGAATGCCTGTCTGCCGAGCCGTTTTCCCGTTCAGTGCCTCGTCCGCTTCAGGGTATTCAGCACGCTGTCGAAGCCGATGAGGGCCGGAATGCTCAGAGCAGCGATCTCCAGGTAATAGGCCCAGGCTTTCGGCATGATCTCCTTCGCTCCGCCGAGCGACTGGGACAGGAAGCCAAAGGGATTGCCCGCATCCCCGGCTGCGCCACCGGGGTTCAGACTCTCCAGCCCTGGCAGGCCGATCTTTACCTGGATCAGGATGCAGGCCAGCGCCAGACCGGTGAAAAAGCCGATTCGCAGGGACACCCAGCCATTCCGGAAGGCCGACAGCGCCTGCATGGTCGCGATCACGGTCGCTGCCAGCGCGGTGATCATGAGCGGTGAAAGGGTCACGGGGGCCAATGCGGCAGACTTATTTCCCAGACTCACGCTCATCCCGCCGTAGCAGGCGCCGAAACCGCTCTGACTCAGGATCGCCATCTGATTGAAGGACGGAAAGTAGAACCATGGCAGGAGGAATAAGACCAGGGCGGTGAGGGTGGCGTAGAGATTGATCTTTGGAAGCATGGAGAGATGGAGGCTTGCTGAAAATTCTCCGGATTTCCGGTCATGGCAATTGATCTTTGCGACGAAAAGGTGGGCGCAGGCCTCCAGCAGAAAGAGGCGGCCCCTCCTTTACTCAGTCTTTACCTGCCCGCGGACGAGTTAGGTGGCGATGAATCTCGAGAAATGTTATTTCCCGGCGATGCGCAGAGTGATTCTCTACCTTGTCGCGGTGGGTTTGGCTACGGCCAGTTCTGCCGAAATTCCGGTGACGGATTCAACCATCATCCCGGGCGAGCGGGTCGGGCCGATCCAAAAAGGCATGACCTTGGAACAGGTCAAAGATCTGGCAGAGGGGCATGGCGAGATCAAGGAACTCAGCAGTCCTCTTTTTTACGAAAAAGAGATCCACCGCACCATGATCTTCGGAGGCACCGGTCATGAAGTGAATGTCGTCTCAGAAACCCGCGGGGAAGGGGCGGTGCTGGCAGTCTTTTTAGCCGGCGCCGATTGGAAACCTCCTTTCGATCTGCGGAAGGACCTCTCTCCGGAAGAGGTCGAGAAGGCCAATGGCAAGCCGTTCAGGATCTATGCTTTCAATTGGGGCATGGGCGGGGGCGCCGAGCTCGACGGTGGCAAGCTTTCCGGCAAGATCATGCTGATTTTCGACCGGGATCTGGCCCTGACCGGCATGAACCAGTGGTTCTCTTCCGATACGGAGAAGGTCCGTAAGAGCGCGACGAAGGTTCAGGAGATCGGCGTGATCTTCCAGGCTGCTGCTCCTCCTCCGCCTAAGGAGGAAGGCGGCGCTCCACTTGCCAAATGACGGGCTTGTCCGGCAGTGCGATGCGTGCTTCGTTTCATCCCATGCGCTTCCGGCTCCTCCCTCTGTTCGCCCTGTGCTCCGCTTCCGGGCTACTGCTGCTGCCTCTGCACGCCGAAGAGATCGCCCTCACCGACTCCACCGTCGTGCCGGGCGAGCGGGTCGGACCGATCGTCAAGGGCATGACGCTGCCCGGCTTCAAAGGCCTGCTGCTGGGGAGCAAAGAGAAGGCGGTCTACCAGGACCTCCCGGGCGGCGAGGGGAGCACCATCCCGGGCGCCGTGCTTTTCAAGGGCACGGACCGCGAGATCCAGGTGGTCTTCAATCCCGATGGCGAGGAGAAGGAAATCCTGGAAGTGCGAATCATCGGCAAGGGCTGGAAGATCCCTGGCGGCCTCAACCGCGGCATGAGCCTGGAGGGCGTGCAGAAGGTCAATGAAAAGCCCTACAAGGTCGCTGGCTTCGGCTGGGACTACGGCGGCTATGCCGACTTCAGCGGCGGCAAGCTGGAGGGCAAGATCTCCGTCCGCTTCAAGCCCGGTGCGAAGGAATACGGCGAAAGCCTGGCCGGCGATCGCCTCATTTCCTCTGAAGATGCCGCGCTGAAGAAGATCAATCCCACCGTGGAGGAACTCAGCGTCCTCTTCCCCGTGAAGGAAGACGTGCCAAAGGAGGAAACCTCCCCCGCCGAGGAAACCACCAGAGATGCCGCCAAGCCGGGCGAAAAGCCCGATGCCGAGAAGAAGGAACCCCAGCCGAAGAAAGAGGAAGCGCCGAAGAAGGAGGGCGAGTGAGCCGGGTGGAGTGCAGGCGTGCCGGTCCCGGACCCCGCGTTCTTTTCACCGCAGCCTATGCTCTTCACCGAAGGCGGCCTTCGCTTCCACAGCCTCCGCAGTGTCCCCGGGCATCAGGTCATAGATCTTCCGGAAAGCCGCGGTGCGGAGTTCTCCCTCCGGCAGGGCCAGGGCGATTTTCCCGGCCCGCTCGTCGGCGGCGCCGTAGGTGGTGATCGTGTCGGAAATGTTCGCCAGCGCCTGGTCCCGCGTCGCCGGGTCGGGGTTTTGCAACGCCCACTCGACCGCCTCGTGGGGGGTGTTGTAGGCCCAGTGGGACATGACCGCCTTGAAGCTTTCCGGCATTTCCCTCAGCGGAGTCTGCTGGTCGATCCAGGCCAGCCACTTGCCCGCATCCTGCCCGAGCGATGGCGGGGACAGCGCCTGGAGGATCGCGCCGAGCTCCTGCTTGCCGGGCTGGGTCTGCCCGATCCAGGCGCTCATTTCGTCGAACTGCCCGGTGGTCATACCCGACATGACGCTGTTGTAGAAGCTTCCGACCAACTTGTCCCGCCCGGCGGTCTCCGGCACCGAGAAGACGTAGTCGTGCACGGTCTTGAAGTCCTCGGGAGAATACTGGCTGTAAACGCGCCTCGCCACGGCATCCACCTTCTCGGCCGGACTGAGCTGATTGGCGAAAGTGGTCAGCATGGCCGCCGGGTCCTGGTCCGCCAGATTCCGGGCCATTTCCGTCAGGCGGGCTTTGCTGAGAAAGTCCGGATTCGCCGCCATCGCCGCATCCAGCCATGTAGCGGTCTTCTCCGGGCTGCGCTGGGCCCAGTAGCGGATCGCCAGCGGCACGGTGCTGGCCAGTATCTGGCGGGTCATGCCCGGGCCGCCACGGAGCATCAGGTCCAGCGCCAGTTCCGGATTTTTCCCGCTCAGCTGCTGAAGAGCCTCCGAGATCAGCGTCAGGGTCTTCTCGTTAGAGAGATCACCGGAGCGCTGGACTTCCGCGAGGAAGGCGCGCAGGCCATCCACATCGAGATCCGCCATAGTATCTTGCAGGATAAGGGCGCGCTCGCGGGCCTCCCGGCCGGCTTCCGGGCTCAGACCCGCTTGCCCGCTTTCGCGCGAGGCTGCGAGCAGATCCCTGGCCAGCTGCCGTCCGGTGGCGTTCGACTCCGTCCGGCGGGGCCGCGCGCCTGTGTTGGAGCGGTGGCTGCGTTCCGGGGGGGCTTCACCGGCCAGAGCGGTGAAGCGGTCCTCCTTCGCCAGCACCGCGGCTCGCTCCGACCTCAGCTTTGCCAGCCCGGCGCGGCCTGGACCGTTCAGCAGCAGTCCGAGTCCCAGGATGCCCAGGGTGAGGAGCACGCTGCGCTGCGTGGCGGGCGTGGCTCTCATTTCTGGAAGCGGCTGCGGATTTCCTCCCGCTTGGCGGGGTCGGCGATTCTCTCGATCAACGGGGTCGCGTCTTCGGAAAGGCTCGGCGGCAGCCCGCTCAGAAAAGGGATCAGCATCCCGCCGCTACCATCCGCATCGTACTTCGTCACCATCGCGGCGATCCGGGTGAAATCCTCACTGCCGCCTGAGAGCAGCTTGCCCAGGGATTGCCCCATCAATTCGTTTTCTTTTCCCGGCGCCTGGAGGGCGAACCAGTCGTGCAGGCTGGTCACTTCGTCCACCCGCACCTCGCGGGTGTAGCTGACGGAGCCAAAGGGATACTCGGTCATCTTCTCCGCGACTGCCAGACGTTCCTGCGGTGACGCGGCCATGTCATCCAGCATTTTGGAGACCGGCTCGCTGCCCGACCACAGCAGCGGGTAGATGGCATTGACCAGGCTCTTCGGGACCTGGCCGGCAGGCACGCTTTCCCGCAACAGGGCGATGTAGGCCGGCGTCTGCTCCGAGGACGGATGCATCTGGCTAAGGAGATCGGCCCGCTCTTTTTCGGGGCAGGCGGCCAGCCTCCGGGATGCTTCCGCCTCGTCGCTCTGCAGCAGCCCCTCGATCAGGCTGGCTTTCAAAAGAGTCGGTCCGTAGCCCTGCTTTTCCTTGTCTGGCCCGTCCGAGACGATCCGGTCCACCCAGGCAGCCGCCGCGGCCGGGTCTTTCTTTGCCAGGGAGCTGACGGCCCGGGCGTAACTGTAGCAAGTCTTCAGGCTGGCCTCGGGATCGAGCTCGAACCTGGCCAAGGCGGCGGCGGGATAGCGCGAGCACAGGCCGGCCAGCAGCTGACCCTCCAGCGATCT
>JAQGPE010000722.1 GCA_028293225.1 Akkermansiaceae bacterium
GGTTTCTTCGGTTGTTTTGGCGGCGATCATAGATGGGGCTTCCTTTTGTCTGTTCGAACGGACTCGCGTCCGATGCAGCGCTACCTTGAAAGAGCTTTCACGCGCCGCCCAAGACCTTGTTCCTTGAGTAGCGATGCCTTTGAGGCATGATGCGTCCCGCGATGGAACTCCGACACCTGCGCTACTACGTCGCCGTGGCCGAAGCCTTGAACTTCACTAAGGCCGCCGCGCGCCTGCGCGTCGCCCAGCCCTCCTTGAGCCGGCAGATGCAGGGTCTCGAGGACGAGATCGGAGTGGACTTGATGAAGCGCAGTTCACGCGGGGTGACCCTGACAGCGGAGGGAAAACTCTTTCTCGACGAAGTGCGCCAGGTGATTGCCCGCACGGATGAATCCGTGAACAAAGTCCGCGCACTGGCGCGCGGTGAATACGGCGAGCTGCACATCGGCTACGGGCCTTCGGTCTCGGTGGAAATCCTGCCGCCCGCGCTGGCGGCCTTTAAAAACGACGTACCCCATGTGAAGCTCGTGCTGCACGACCTCAGCAGCAACGAGATGGCGGAAGCACTGCGTCGCGGCACGCTTGACTTGGGCATCATGGTGAGCCCCACGGAAGAGAACGCCGTGGGTCTGGAGTTCCAACTGCTCAAAAGCTATCCGTTCTGCGTGGCGCTCCCGCCGCAGCACCCGTTCGCCAGGCTCAAGCAGGTGCCGATCACCCGTCTGGTCCACGAGCCGCTGGTATCGCTGCACCAGAGCGAATATTCGGATTATCATCGCCTGGTCCTGCTGCTTTTCGCCGGGTTGGAACCCCAGCCGCGCATCGTGGCCGAATGCGACAGCGGCAGTTCTTTGTTCACCGCGGTGCAGGCCGGGCACGGCCTGGCCCTGCTGCCGGCCGTCTATCGTCATGTCCTCTCCACCCGGCTGGAGCTGCGTCCGCTCACCCCGCGAAACTTGCCGACCATGGACGTCGTCGTCGCCCGTGCGACCAAAGGAGATCTGACGCCCGCCGCCGAAAAATTTCGACGCCAATTGCTGCAGGACGGAACCCTCCGCAAAGGTTCAGTTTGATGGATCCCGCGGTAGGCCGCACGGTGCCAAGCGAAAAGCGGAAGTCGATGAGAGGCGCATCGGCGTGGAGGTCGATTCGATCGAGCAGCGGTCCGCTGATTCTCCGACGTATTTTCCGATCTGCCGGACGGAGCGGCGGCACTGGTATTTACTATCGCCGCAGTAGTTGCATTGGCACCTGCACGTTCACAATTTACAAGCTCGTCCTGAGCGCTCCAGTTCCCCCTCCCAGCGGGAAGCCCTCAGTCCTCGCGCGCTTCGGCGACCACCTGCGCGCCGCGAGGATCAGGAACGGCCCCACGCGGATCCAGCTCGCCGAGATACCCGGCGTCACCAAGTTCACGGTCTGGAACTGGGAGGACTGCCGCAACGAGCCAGGCACTCACCAATGCGCGAGGTCCATCGAGTTCATCGGCTACGATCCGTTCCCCATCGGCCTGTCGCTTGCCGAGCGGATGCTGGCCTTCCGGCGTCGTCGAGGCCTTCGCACGAAGGATGCAGCCAAGCTCGCGGGAGCAGATCCATCGAGCTGGTCCAGCTGGGAGCACAAGGCTAGCGCGGCGCTCCGCGAGAAATTCGAAAAGCTGCTGAGGAATGAACTCAGGTGGGTTCACTACATGCCCAAGGTGCTCGAACCCGGCATCCCTTACGTCACGGAGGCGTTCGAGAACGTAAGCGATCCACCACGCACCGTAAGCGCTCCACTGGGCACCCGTTGACGGGTATTCCAAAGGAGGACCGGAACTGAGTTGCGCGACTTAATTGCCACAGAGGAGTTCTTGACACGGCAACCACGGGATCGACAGACGCCCGTGGAACACCTTAATCCTGCTTCCAGCCGTCCGGACCATCCCCATCCCCGGACTCCAATATGCCGGCCCGGTCCCCAAAGCCCTTATCCCTCCCTCTGTAGCCCTTGATGAAATCAATCCGCTTTCTCGCCGCGTTGGCAATTCTGGCACCTGGCACCCTGATGGCAGGCCGTTATCCCGCATCAGGAACTCAGACGTTCACCTTCCCGAACAACACGACCAGCTTTGGCGACGGAACCGTGGTCGACAGCAACGATGGAATCGCGGCCGTGAGGAGCAACCGGCTGCGTCTCACGCGAAGCGGCACCGGCGGGACCAATTCTTCCTTCAAGATTCCGGACCTTGACCCTAGCTTATCCCTCCAGTCGTGGACCGCGAATCTGAATGTCGTGATGAGCTCCAACGACTCACCGGCGGACGGCTGGGCCCTGAACATCGGGCCCATTCCGGCCGGGAACGGGGATGGGGAGGGAGGCTACGTCATGAGCGGAGGCCTCGTCATCGCTTTCGATACCTACGACAACGGGGGCGATCCGCGCAGCATCGAGGTTTTCGCCAACGGGATCTCGGTCGGCAATTTTCCCCAGAGTTTCAGTTTCGACAACGATTCGCGACCGCTGGTGGTCAGTTGGGATTCCTCCGGCCTCAACATCACCTACGATGGCAGCGCCATCTGCACCAATCTGGCGACTCCCGGTTACATTCCGGCGGCGGGACACAGCTTCGCCATCACGGCGCGCACCGGAGGAGCAAGCCAGACCACATCGATCGATGATCTGGTAATTTCCACCGTGCCCAGGACCCCGCTTGTCACCGGCGGCCCGGTGATCTCGGAATTCTGCGCGGACAATTCGGAAACGCTGGAGGACGAAAACACCGACAACAGCGATTGGATCGAAATCTACAATGGCCAATCGACTCCAGCCAACATGAGCGGCTGGAAACTGACGGACGATGTGGCCGCTCCCGGCAAGTGGACCCTCCCCGCGGTGACCATTCCCGCTTACGGTTATCTAACGATCTACGCCTCGTCGAAGGATCGCGTGAATCCGGCCTACCCGCTGCACACCAATTTCAGCTTGTCGAAAGATAGCGGTTATCTGGCGCTGGCCGCGCCCGGTGGCAGCGTCGCGAGCGCCTTCAACTACGGCATGCAAGTCGAGGACGTGACCTACGGGCTTTTGGCCACCGGTCCTTCCTCCTACACCTACGGCTACCTCGAAACCGCGTCGCCCTCAGCCGACAATTCCGGACTGCAGGCCGCGGGCCCGCCGGCGGAGGATGTCGGATTCCTGAAGGATGGCTCGCCCACCACCGGGGGACTCTTCTCCGCGCCGTTCTCGCTTTCCATCCAGGCCCCGGTCGCGGCGGGATCCACGGTGCGCTACACTCTCGACAACACGCCTCCCACGGCGACCTCGCCACCTTACAGCGGTCCAGTGGGCGTTTCCGCCACCACCACGGTCCGCGCCCGGGTTTTCACGCCGGGGCGCCTGCCCGGCCCGATTTCGAGCCGCAGCTTCCTCCAGATGGATTCCACGCTGACGAATTACCATTCCAGTGGCCAGCCGTTCTCCTCCAACCTTCCCATCATTGTCATGGATAGTTTCGGGGTCCCTGTCGATTCCTACAACAGCGACACCCAGCCGAGACCCTACCGGCTCACCTATTCGGTCGTGATCGACAAGGATCCGCTCGCCACAGGGAGGGCGGAGATCACCGGACCGGCGAATTTCCAGGGCCGATCCGGCACGCACGTGCGCGGGGAAACTTCAGCGGACTTCCCCCAGCGGAGTTACACCTGGGAGCTTTGGGACAACAAGAATGAGGACAAAGCCTCTTCCATTCTGGGCTTTCCCGCGGAGAGCGACTGGGTGCTCTACGCGCCTTACGACGACAAGACCCTGATGAGAAATTACCTCATCTACGACCACATGCGTGCCCTCGGCGGAAATGCGCAGGGAATGGGAGTCAAGTTTGTGGAATTGTTCTACAACCAGGACGGTGGCGCAATCACCGAGAGCGACTATCGGGGCGTGTATGTGCTGGTGGAGAAGATCAAGCGAGACCCGGATCGCGTCGCCATCGAGAAGTTGAACAGCCAGATGACCGACCCTGCCGTCATTAGTGGCGGCTATATTTTCAAGCACGACAAATCAGACCCGGGTACCGTTACCTTCACGACGGCCACCAACGGCGTCGGCTTCACGTTCGTCGAGCCCGAGGACCCAAATGCCTCCCAGAAAACGTGGCTGATCGACGATGTGAACGCCTTCGAATCCGCGCTCGCTGGATCGAACTTCGCCGACCCCGCCACCGGCTATGCCGCCTACATCAATCCGCTGAGCTTCATCGACAACCAATGGTTCGTGGA
>JAQGPE010000734.1 GCA_028293225.1 Akkermansiaceae bacterium
TGGACGGTTCCTATTTCAGCATCATCTCGATCGATCTGAACGGAGTCATCACCGACTTCAATACCGGCGCCGAGAAAATGCTCGGCTATCCCCGGCAGGAAGTGGTCGGCAAGGAGACACCGGTCAACTTCCACCTCCACCACGAGGTCGAAGCCCACGCCGCATTCCTCTCGGAGAAACTCGGCCGGAAGATTCCGGCGGGGTTGGAAGCTTTTGTCTGCCGGGCCCGCGAGGGCTTCATCGACGACAATGAATGGACCTTCGTTCGCAAGGACGGCTCCCACGTGCCTGTTTCCCTGAGCATCACCGCGTTGAAAAACGATGACGGCGGAGTCATGGGCTACATGGGCATCGCCCGCGACATCAGCTCCCGCAAGGCCACCGAACGGGCCTTGCGACTCAGCGAGGAACGCACCCGGCTGTTCGCGGAATATGCGCCGGCCGCGGTCGCGATGTTCGACCGTGAAATGCGCTACCTGGTGGTGAGCCGGCGCTGGATCACCGACTACGGCCTCCAGGGCAGAGAGGTGATCGGCCTGTCGCACTACGAGGTTTTTCCGGAAATTTCGGAGCATTGGAAGGAACTGCACCGCCGTTGCCAGGCGGGCGAGGTGATGACTTCACAGGCTGACCTGTTTATCCGCGAAGGTGGCGGCAAGCAGTGGCTGAGCTGGGAGATCCGCCCGTGGTACAATCTTGAAGGGTCGATCGGCGGCATGGTGATGCTCACCCAGGACATCACGGAGCGGCAGCTCGCCGCCGCGGCGTTACGGGACAGCGAGGAACGTTTCCGGCAGGCCTTCGAGTTTGCCGGCATCGGCATGGCGATCATCGGCCTCGACGGAAGCTGGACCCGGGTGAACCAGGCCGTCTGCGACATTGTCGGCTACCCGGAGGAGATTCTCCTGCGGAAGACCTTTCAGGACATCACCCACCCCGACGATCTCAATGCCGATCTGGATCATGTGAACGAGTTGCTGGTGGGCGAACGCGCGTCCTATCAGATGGAAAAGCGCTACTTTCATTGCGATGGTCACATCGTCTGGGTGCGCCTGACCGCCTCACTGGTCAGAAACGCCGAGGGAACTCCGCTCCATTTCATCTCGCAGATCGAGGACGTCACCTCGCGGAAATACCTTGAGAAGAATCTGGCCCAGGCCCGTGACGAAGCCATCACCGCCTCACGTCTGAAATCGGAATTCCTCGCCAACATGAGCCACGAGATCCGCACGCCGATGAACGGAATCATGGGCATGGCGGGGCTGCTGATGGAGACGCCGCTCACGGAGGAACAACAGGAAATGGGCAGCATCATCCAGCACAGTTCGGAGAGCCTCCTGGACATCATCAACGACATCCTGGACTTCTCGAAGATCGAAGCCGGTCAACTCCGCATCCATCCGGTCGAGTTCCATCCGCGCGAAATGGTTGGCGACATCCTGCGCCTGCTCGCGCCGAAGGCTCATCAAAAGGGCATCGAACTGGTCGACGATTTTGACCCGGATCTCGACCGGGCTTTCTGGGGCGACAGCGGCCGGCTGCGCCAGGTAATGCTCAATCTGGTGGGGAATGCGATCAAGTTCACCCCTGCCGGCGAGGTGCTGGTCCGCTTCTCCCAGGTCGGCGACGAGGGCGATTTTTCCACGATCCGGTGCGAAGTCATCGACACCGGCATCGGGATCCCGGAGGAAGCGCAGGCCCTGCTTTTCCGGCCCTTCAGCCAGGCGGACGGCAGCATCACCCGGCGCTACGGTGGCAGTGGTCTTGGGCTGGCGATTTCCCGGCACCTGATCGAACTGATGGGCGGGGCGATCCACTGCGAAAGCACTCCAGGAAAGGGCTCGCGCTTCTGGTTCGAACTCTCGATCGCGAGGAAGGATGTCCAGATGCCTGATTTGGCCGCCGAGGTCCCGATCGACCGGCGCGTCCTGCTGGTCGATGACAACGACAGCAATCGCCGGATTCTCACCGCGCAGCTCGCGGCCTTCGGCCTCAGCAGCACGCCACTCTCCGACCCGCGCGAAGTCATCCCGGTGCTGCTGGAGGCTCGTGACAAGGCGTGCCCCTACGATCTGGTGTTGATGGACTGGGACATGCCGCATCAGAGCTTCATGGAGCTGGCGGCGGAGTTGAGGGATCTGGAAGCCTTCTCCGCGCTTCCCCTGGTGATGCTCTCCTCGGCAGGCACTTCGCCAAGTTCGGATCAGCTGGCGGCGGTCCGCTTCGCGGCCTTCCTCACCAAGCCGGTCCGCTTGGAGCAGTTGCGGCGCTGTCTGGCCACCGTCTTCAATCGACCGCTTTCGGTCTCCACGGGAGCGGTGGATCCGGCTCTCATCACAGAGTCTCCGAGTTCTCATTTCCACCTGTTGCTCGCGGAGGACAGCGTGGTCAACCAGCGCGTCGCCTGCCGCCTGCTGCAGAAGCTCGGCCACACGGTCGATGTCGCCGAAGACGGAGCCATCACTCTGGAGAAGCTCGCCGATGGCACCCACTATGACGCCATCCTGATGGATTGTCAGATGCCGGTGATGGATGGCTACACTGCGACCCGGACCATCCGTAGCGGCAAGAAAGAGGGCGTGCCTTCGAACATCCCGATCATCGCTCTAACCGCCAACGCCATGGCCGAGGACCGGATCCGCTGCCTGGAATCCGGAATGACGGACTACATTTCCAAGCCGGTCCGCGCCGAGGACATCCAGCAGGCCCTGCTGCGCTGCCTGGCCCCGGTGGCTTGATTTTTTCATTTCGGAAAGACCGGACTGGCGCAGAGTGGGAATGTCGGTTTATTGATGCCATTCACGCAGACAATCCGATGGGCACCGGTCTTTCCATTCCACTCGACACCGGGCTGCAGGGCATCATTTCCCAGCTTCACGGCATCCTCAGCGTCCATCCGGGCGCTCCGTCCGAAAAGGCCCTTTCCTCGCTTTGCGACATCCTCTACTCGGCGAGCCTGCTGAAGGAAGAAGGCCGGGCGGTAAGAGCACGGGTGATCGTCGCACCTCCCGGATCGTTCACTTCTTCCAGCGGCCCGCCGGAAGGAATCCATGCCGTCCGCTTCACCATGGAGCACGGGATGACGGCGAACGAGATCAAGCGGCTCTGCCCGGCGGCGAGCTTCTTCCACTCCGTGGTGGCGGTCTGGCCGGACAAGCACGGTGACTTCAAGATCTGGGGCGTCCTCAACACCGGTCCGCGCTGGATGAATCTGGTGGCCGGCGGTCGCAAGCCGTTGGGCGATGACATCCCCTTCCCGATCATGCACGTCCGGGATCCGGGCTGGGTGCTTTTCTATCAGGGCTATACCCTGCTGGCGGAGTGGCGCGGCCGGGAGCTATTCGGACCGCGCCTGGATGTCTTCCAGTCGAAGCTCCTGAACGATCGCTTCGCCAAACTGCGTCTGAGATTGGTTGAAGACCTTCCGGCCGGTTGCCTGCCCCCTGCGCTTTCTTCGGAGTCCTATGCCGACCTGTGCCACCTGATCGCGATCCAGTTCATCAAGCGGATCATCAATCTGGTCCGCAGCAGCAGTCACGGCGGGACGCTGATTTTTCTGCCCGAAGGCGAGACAGGCGCCGAAATCGCGGCCCACTGGATCGACTGCAAATACTCGGCGGAAGCGACTATCGACGGGATGCGTTTTCACCACCTGCTGCAGAAGATCCTGCGCCGGGTCGGCCAGTTGACCCCGCCGGGAGCGACGCTGGAGGAGGCCTGGCAGATCTTCCGCAACAGCAACGATCCGGAGCTCGACCGGCTGGAAGAGGCCTTCTTCGAACTGGCGCGCTTTTTCTCGGATCTGATGCAGGTCGACGGCGCGCTGGTGCTCGACCAGACGCTCTCCATCATCGGCTTCGGCGGCGAGATCCGCGTCGATCAGAACGTGTTCCTCGTCGGCTTGGCCCAGGATCTGGACGGTAGCCACGTCAGCAGTTGGGACGTGCGCAATGACGGCACGCGCCACCGCGCCGTCTACCGGCTGTGTTCCGTCGAGCCCGAGGTGATGGGCTGGGTGATTTCCCAGGACAGCTACGTCCGCTTCATCGCGAACATCGAAGACTCGGTGGTCTTCTGGATGCACACGGTGATCTAGTCGCTTCAGACGCCGATCTTCTCGGCCAGGAAGCGCAGCATGAGCAGCATGCAGACGCGGGCCAGGGCGGGATTGTAGCGGGCGCCTTCGTCGCGCAGGAAAGCGTGGGCGGCATTGAACTCGTGCCACTCGTAGTCGGCGGTGATCTCATCGAGCTTCGCCTTCACTTTCACCCGGCCCTCCAGAGGAATGTGCGGATCCTGGCGGCCGAAGACAAACAGCAGCGGGCTGCCGATTTCACCGATCCGCTCCAGGGTGTCGTCGGCTTTTCCCGGGCCGAGGCTGCCGCTGTGCAGGTCGGTCGGGTAGAAGGCGACCACGGCTTCAATCTCCGGGTGCAGCCCGGCGCGAACCGCCAGGTGGCCGCCCAGGCAGACGCCGAAGCTGGCGACCCGGCCGGTCGAGAATTCATGGGCCTTGAGGAACTTCACCAGCACGTCCGTGTCCTCATCGTGGGACGCCAGTTCCTTCTCATACTTGAGGGCATTGCCCCGCTCGGAGCCGGCGGCGTCGTACGCGAGCACCGTCCCCGGGGCCTCGAACTCGTGGTAGACCTCAGGCACGGCGACGAGGTATCCCTCGCCTGCCAGCGCCGCGGCCATGCGCCGGATCGGGCCGGTGGCCTGGAAGATTTCCGAGTAAAAGATCAGCGCGGGGTGCTTTCCCTCCGTCGCGGGAGTGAACAGATGCACCCGCATCGATCCGCGGGTCGTGGAGAGGTCGGCGAAGGATTCCGTGAGCGTGGCCATTTCGCCGCGAGCATGTCGGCTTGGCCGCGGGATGCCAGCCTTTCGAAGGGGATTTCACGCCCTCTCAAATCTCTCGCCGCTGGCGAGTCCGGGCGCTAGCAACAGGCAATCAGTTATCTCGACCTTATGACCTTTCACTCTCCACGACTCCTCTTCGCGCTCCTGCCGTGGCTGCTCGTCTCTTGTGTCACCCAATCCGAGCCAGCGCTCTACGATACCGTGCAGATCTCAAAGGGTTGCCGGGAGTCGCATTTCCAGATCTCAGGAGTCCCGGTCATCAGCAAGGAAAAGGGTCAAACTCTGGCCACCATCAAACAAGGCTCGAAAGGAATTCCTTATAGCGTCTACTGGCCGGCGGGATTGGTTCCGGAACCTGCGAAAAGCTATCAGTTTGAATACCTGAAGGCAGAGATCACGCGGAACTCCGGTGAACGGCCCTGGACGGACGTCGAGATCTTGCGGATCAAGGACGGGGATAAGATCCTTGTCGATAAATCCATCTGTCCTCTCCACCAGGCGCCGATGGCCCGCCAAGTGGAGGAAGACGTCTCCGCGCCGGACTACAGCGCCTACTACCTCTGGACCTACCGGCAGGCTCACTGCCCGAACGACGGCAGAGCTTACCTGACTTGCGATTCGGGGATCAGCCACCTGCGCTGGAAATGCCCGGCCTGCTATAAGATTGCTGAAACTTGGGAGAAGAAGCACGGCACCCCGAAGGGATAGCTGCGGGACAGGTCAAATTCCGACGAAATGCCAAATTCCCGGCGCTCTAGGAGTGTGCCGGCATCTCGAAACGCAACGTTTGGCCGCCGGAGACAGTTTCAAAAGCTCCGAAAGATCTAAGCGGCATGGCTCTTCAGTCGTTTAGGACCGTATACTCCACACCACCCCTCCTCATGCGTCCCTTTCTCGCCGTCAGTGCTTCCCTCTTCGCCCTCTCTTCTCCCCTCCTCCACGCACAGGTTCAGGTCATTACGGGCCACGATGAAGGTGACGCCGGTTTCTGGCTGGGGGCGATCCAGCCGCCCGCGATCGACGACGCCGCGCAGAAGGCGACCTTCAAGGTGGTGGACGGCCAGCCGGGCGGCACCCCGATCACGGTGCTGAACGACGGCGAAATCCCCAAGGGCGAGGATGATCCGAAGGGCAGCTTTTTCTTCGCCGACTCCAGCGAGGGCGGCCGCTTCAGCGTCGATCTCGGCAGTGTGATCACGGTCAAATCGGTGGACACCTACTCCTGGCACGGCGGTGGACGTGCGCCGCAACTCTATCGCCTGTGGGCTGCCAACGGCAAGGACGCCGCCTTTGATGCCGCGCCGAAGAAGGGCACCGATCCCAAGACGGTCGGCTGGACGCTCGTGGCGACCGTGGATACCCGCCCGAAGACCGGCTCGGTCGGCGGCCAGTATGGGGTCGAGGTGACCAACAAGCAGGCCGGCGGTCTGGGCGACTACCAGTATCTCCTCTTCGAAGTGGCCCGCACTTCCAC
>JAQGPE010000073.1 GCA_028293225.1 Akkermansiaceae bacterium
CTTCTTCAAAAGACTGCGCTTTGAGAAAATGCCGCGACCTGAGCCGTAAGGGTTTGGATGAAACGCAGGGGATTTCTCGGCAGGGTCGCGGGGGGCGCGGTGGCAGGCTCGGCAGGCTTCGCCTCCGCTGCTGAGCCCGGCGATGGAGACGACGAGGGCGCCGCGAAGGAAGGCGGGCTGACGACGACTCCGGTGGTGATCATGGCCCCTCGCCATGATGGCGTGGAGGTGGTCTGGGGCGTTTCGCGGCTGTGCCACGGTTGGGTGGAGTGGCAGGGGCCGGAGGGCGGCAGCGGCAGGGCGGATACGGATCCGTGGGGCTTCGTTCCGCAGGGCAACGCGGTGATCAAGGTGAAGGTGCGCGGCTGGAAGGCGGGTGCGGACTACTCGCTGCGGACGGTCACCGTCTCCCGCGATGGCAGCCGGCGGGAGGAAAGCGCCTGGAAGAAGATCCGCACGCTGGATCCTGGCGCCGCAGCCACCCGTTTCGTGGTCTGGAACGACACCCATGAGAATGGTGAAACGATCAGGCAATTGCATGCCGCCACCCCGGCCGCGGATTTCCTGTTGTGGAACGGTGACACCTGCAACAACTGGGTGAAGGAGGAGCTGCTGATCCCCACGCTGCTCAATCCCGCGGGGCAGGATATTTCCGCCGGGCGGCCGCTGCTCTTCACCTGGGGGAATCACGATGTGCGCGGGAAATGGGCCTTCCGGATGCCAGGCATCGTCGCCACACCGGACGACCGGCCCTACTATGCGTTCCGTAGCGGTCCGGTGGCGCTGATCTTTCTGCATACCGGTGAAGACAAGCCGGACGCGCACCCGAGTTTCGAGGGGCGGGTGGCCTTCGAGAAAATGCGCCGGGAGCAGG
The DNA here is from genome assembly GCA_028293225.1 of Akkermansiaceae bacterium. Lineage (GTDB taxonomy): Bacteria > Verrucomicrobiota > Verrucomicrobiia > Verrucomicrobiales > Akkermansiaceae > Haloferula. The sequence goes on from JAQGPE010000073.1 coordinate 875, forward strand.
CGGAGTGGCTGCGGGCAACGATCGAACGGCCGGAGCTACGGGATGCGCCGTACCGGGTGCTGTGCTGCCACATTCCCCTGCGCTGGATCGACGAAGGGCCGCAGGACTACGCCAATGGCGGTTTCGATCGCTACAGCCGTTCCAGCCGGGATCTGTGGCACGACAGCCTGGTGCGATGGAAGACCCAGGTGGTTATCTCCGGTCACACCCATCAAGCCCGGTGGCTCGCTCCGGCGGACGGCTTCCCCTATGCCCAGGCGACCGGAGGTGGGCCGCAGCTCGAGAGTGCGACGTGGACGGAAATCACGGCAGACGCCGCCGGGTTGAAGCTGAAGATGACCGATCTCGCCGGCAGAGTTGTCGTGGAGCAGGTGTTCGAGCCGGTCGCCTGATCCGCTTGATCCTGAAGGAGTGCGTAGATACACGCGGCGCGTTTTGAAGTTCTTCATGGCCCTTCATCCGGGATGGGCTATGGTTCCCGCATCGAAAGTTTTCCAGGACGCTTCCCCGAACCAGGGAGTAGATCTGGAGGTCCGCCTGGCCGGGTTTGGTTCATTCCCGGCGGAGGAGCAGGCGGACCTCTGTCTTTCTTCAGAGGAGGCGATTGAGGCGGAGAAATTTTTCCGGAATCGGGGGCGTTGCTGTTCCTCCTACCGTGATCGCGTAATACTGCGCGCATAGTTTTTCCCCATCTGCGCAAATACACGCAGGACAAAAATCGCTTTATTCATCGGTTCTTAAGGTAGGATGCGCTATGGTCCATCCATCGACGCGAGCTTGGCGGTGAAGGGCACGGGAAACCGGCCGGACACGCTTCCAATCTCCCCCGTCGATACAACCTCCGGACCCCCGGGGAGTGCTTTGAAGGTCCGCCTGGCCGAAAGATGGTTCTTTTCGGCGGAGGAGCAGGCGGGCCTTCTAGCTCCTCTTTTTGAAATGGGATGACCGGGGTAGTGTCAAACACCGGCGTCTGAATCGTTTCACCGCCAAAACGCCAAGGGCACCTAAGTTTGAAATGGGATGCACTGCTCTTCCCTGGGCGTCAGGCCAAGGCTCGCCGATTATCGGATTGCACCGGGTGTGACGCGGGCGGCTGACCCCATCACTCCCGGACTCAAAACTTTGCGCTCTTGGGTTCTTTGCGTTTCAATCCTCTGGATTGGCCCCGGCTCACCCCAAAGTCAGATCGGACGGCACGCCACTGCTGTCGGCCTTGGCGACCACGCGGCGGCAGAGCTCGACGAAGCCGGCGCTGCCCAGGTCGTTCTTCGCGGCGCTGACTTCCCAGGCGACGATGCGGAAGCTCGGTTCCTCGGTTGGCTCGACATTCAGCAGGTCGACGGTCGGCAGCAGGCGGAAGATCCGCGTGTAGCTGAAGCGGCCGGCCTTGTAGTTATCGTTGTTGGCCTTCTTCAGCAGATCCCAGCGCAGTTCCTCGCCGGTGAAAGGGTCGGTGCCGTTGTGGGCGCGGACGGCTTCGTCGATCGCCTTTTCATAGGCGGCCTGGCTCTGGGCGAGCTGCCAGCGCTCCATATCGAGGCGGATCTGGGTGGCGCCCTTGAACTTCAGCCAGGTGCGGTAGGTTTCGACATCCACCTTGCCGTCGAGGATTTCCGGCAACTCATACACCACCGGTTCGGCCGGGCCATTGAGGGCGAGCGCGGCCACGTCGGACAGGCGGTACTCCATCGCGCGGGCCGGGACCTTCGGGTAGTGGTAGATGCCGTCTTCCTTGTAGGAGTGGGAGCTGACCACGTTCGCGAAGTTCTTTTCGAAGGACTTGCGCGACATCTCGAAGACTCCCATCGGCGTCTTGACCCGGAACTTGTCCTCCGGTCCCAGGCGCTCGATGACATCCTGGCGGAACGAAAGGCGGGACGAAACGTAGGTCAGAGGCTGCATGGTCGTGGCGGGGTCGCTGGAGACGCGGTAGAGGGCGAAGACGCTCGGCGCAAGGAGGATGTGACGAAGTCGCCAAATCCGCCCGGGTTCAGAAGTTCACCTCGAACCAGACCCCGGCGTAGAGGCTGTCGGCGTGGTCGCGGCCGCCTTTGGTGGCCACCGAAGTGCCGACGAAGGGGGTAACGGAGACGTTCTTGTTGAAATTGTAGGTGTAGCCGAGGCGGGCGTAGATGTCGTTCCAGCCACTGCGGTCATAGTAATCCTCCACGAAGCTGGTGCCGAATTTCGTGCTGATGAAGGACGACTCGCCGAGTGGCTTGCTCCAGGCCGCTTCCAGGTTGCCGTACCAGCCGCTGGCGCCGGTGTCGTAGGCTAGTCCGGCTTTGAGGTCCCAGTCCTTGGTGAGGTGCCAGGTGAAGTCGGGGTTGATGTCCACGCCGTCCTTGAAGAAGGAGTCGTCGTAACTGTGGAGCGTGGCCGTCACGCCGGACGACCACTGCTTGGCCTCGTAGCGGAGGGTGGCGAAGCCGGAAAGT
>JAQGPE010000753.1 GCA_028293225.1 Akkermansiaceae bacterium
GCTCGGGGTGATGCCGATGCGGCAGCCGCCGTGGCTTTTCTCACCGCGGCCGGGAGTGACGAGGCCGGGGCAGTTCGGGCCGATGAGGCGGGACTTGGAGCCGCGAAGGGCTTCCTTCACCCGCATCATGTCCATGACGGGGATGCCTTCGGTGATGCAGACGATCAGTTCCACGCCGGCGTCGGCGGCTTCCAGGATCGCGTCGGCGGCGAATGGCGGCGGCACGAAGATGGCGGAGGCGGTGGCGCCGGTTTCCTTCACGGCCTGTCCGACGGTGTCGAAGATCGGCACGACGTTCTCGAACTTCTGGCCGCCCTTGCCGGGCGTCACGCCTGCCACCAGCTTGGTGCCGTAGGCGAGCGAGAGGGAAGCGTGCTTGGCGCCGAAGCTGCCGGTGATGCCCTGTACGAGGAGCTTGGTATTTTCGTCAACGAGGATGGACATGGCTCGAAATAGGAAAGAATCGGGAAACGGGAAATCAGTGCGAACACTCCGGGTGGTTCGGCTTCTTCTGGTGGAGGGCGAGGGTATTGCCGGAGGGGTCGAACACGAGGCTCAGCCGGCAGACCGGGAACTCCTGGATGGGCATGGCGAACTTCACGCCGGCGGCTTCCAGGGTGGCGACGGCGGCGTCGAGGTCTTCCACTTCCAGGCAGAGGCCGCCGCCGTGTTGGCTGGGCTGCCACTGGTCGCTGGCCTGGGCCAGAGCAACGGTGTGGCCGCCGGGGATGCTGAACTCCACCCAGTGAACGGCGCCTTCATGCTCGAAGACCATGCCTTCGGCCAGGCCGAGCAGTTCGCCGTAGAAATGGCGGGAGGCCGCCATGTCCGTGGCCGGGTAGCCGGTGAAAGCCGCTTCCTTGATGCCGATGCCGCTCATGGATGGAGTGGGTAAGGGGTGTCTCAGGCCGCGACGGCGGCGACGATCTTCTGGGCGCCTTCCGCCATGGTGGAGGCGGAGACGATGTTCAGGCCGCTGGCGTCGAGCGTGGCCTTGCCCTGCTCGACGTTGTTGCCTTCCAAGCGGACGACCAGCGGGATCGGCAGGCCGGTTTCCCTGGCGGCGGCGATCACCCCCTCGGCGATCACGTTGCAGTCCATGATGCCGCCGAAGATGTTGATCAGGATGCCCTTCACGTTCGGGTCGGCCAGGATGATCTTGAAGGCCGCCGTGACCTGCTCTTTCGAGGCGCCACCGCCCACGTCGAGGAAGTTGGCCGGTTCACCGCCGTAGTGCTTGATGATGTCCATGGTGGCCATCGCGAGGCCGGCGCCGTTGACCAGGCAGGCGATGTCGCCGTCGAGGCCGATGTAGTTCAGCTCATGCTCGGAGGCGGCGACTTCGCGGGGATCTTCCTCGGACTTGTCACGCATGGCGACGATGTCCGGGTGGCGGTAGAGGGCGTTGTCGTCGAAGCCGAACTTGGCGTCGAGAGCGAGCACGCGGCCGTCGGGGGTGACGACCAGCGGGTTGATTTCGACCATCGAGCAGTCGCAGGAAAGGAACAGCTTGTAGAGGCTGGAGAGCAGCTTCTTGAACTGCTTGGCGATGTCGCCGCTCAGGCCGAGGCCGATGGCGATCTTGGTCAGTTCATACGGCTGGAGGCCGAGCAGCGGGTGGACGAACTGGCGGATGAGCTTTTCCGGGGTCTTTTCCGCGACTTCCTCGATGTCCATGCCGCCTTCCGTGGAGGCGACGATGACCGGGCGGGACGTGGCGCGGTCCATCAGGATGGCCAGGTAGTATTCGTGGGAAATGTCGACCGACTCGGCGATCATGACCTTGCTGACCAGCTTGCCGGCCTCGCCGGTCTGCTTGGTGACCAGCACTTCGCCGAGCATCTTTTCGGCGAGTTCGCGGGCCTTTTCAGGCGACTCGATGAGGTGGACGCCGCCCTGGAAGCCGTTTTTGAAGTGGCCCTTGCCGCGGCCGCCGGCGTGAACCTGGGCCTTGATGACCAGGCCTTCGCCGCCGATTTCGCGGGCGGCGGCTTCGGCTTCCTCAGGAGTGCCGGCGACTTTGCCCTTGGGGCTGGGCACGCCGAACTGATCGAAAAGCTGCTTGGCCTGGTATTCGTGGATGTTCATGGCAATCGGAAAATCGGGGCGACGCTAAGGGAGGGAGAGGGAGGGTCAAGGAAAAGGCCGAATGAGCGGGAAATGTCGCAATTCCGGATGGATTTCCTGAAATGAGGTAAGAGTGGCGGCTGGGTCTAGCCGCCGCTGTGCCTCCGTATGAGGCGCTTGTGGCATCGGCTAGCGGGCCAGGACCGCTTTGGCTGCCGCCACGGCCTCCTCTTGGGAAAGGGCGCGGACGGAATTGGCCAGATCCAGAAGGTCGTCCGGGACGTAGGAGTCGTATTTGTCCACATAGCGCTCGCTGACCTTGGCGGCGTGATCGGTGGCTTGGAAAAAGCCTCCAGCTACCTTTTCGAGGTGCTCCTGGAGATCGGCCGGGGAGCAGATATACGTCAGCGTGAGGTTTTTCCGCGCTGTCTCGATCCCGGCGGCGGTGGCGAAAACCTTCAGGGTCTCCAGGCCCTTGCTGCCGGTCCACGGCACGAGGATGCAGCGGCCGGTTTTCTCAAGGAACGGCTTCCGGAAAATCTCATTGGTCGCGGCGTAGGCCCGGGCACTCTGCAGCAGGCTGGCAGCGTCAGAGTGAAGATAGACCGGGACCTCTTCGTCTTGGAGAATCTCCGCCATTTTCGCAGCGATCCGGGAGTGGACGGCTCCAGCGGCGCCGAGGAAAATCGGCATCTTGCGGCTGCGGGCCGGGGTGACCTCGACCACCAGGGATTTTGGGTCGATCTGCTCGACCTTCCAGCGGCGGCCATTCAGCAGGAAATTCTCGCCCTCCTGAGGGAGGGAGGTCTGCGGCAGCTTCCCGATGTCGAGCTGGCCGCAGCGGATGGCGTATTCCGTGGTGCCCTGGAAGGCGGCATAGAAATCGCGCGAGTGGGTGATCCGCTCGCCGCCGGGAGAGAGGATGATCTCATTGGAGGCCATCTGCTCGATGAGTTCGTGAGCGGCGAGGCTTTTGAGCAGGGACTTGTACTGGGCAATGGTGACCTCCCGGAAGGCGCCGTGCACCAGCAGGGTGTCCCGCAGCTTGACGAAATGGCAGCCGCCGGTTTGGCGGAGCAGGCTGAGGGTCTGGTGGATCAGCGTGCTGAACTGGGGAACGCCGCTGTCAAAAGGCTCCAGCCACTTCTCCCGCAGCAGCTCGACCATCGCGATCGAGCGAATCAGTTGTGGACAAAGCAACTCGTCGGGAGTCGAGGCCGGTCCGGGTGGAGGATCGAGCGAGAACAGCCGCAGGATGGAGCTTTCCCCCTCCCGGCGTCCGGAGCGCCCGAGCCGCTGGACCAGCGAGGCGACGCTCCACGGCGGGCCGAGCTGCCCGACTGAGTGGACGCTGCCGATGTCGATGCCCATTTCCAGCGTGCTGGTGCAAAAAACAGAGAGCTGCTCGCCTTCCTTCAGCCGCTCCTCGACCTCCTCGCGGATCTCCTTGGATAGGGAGCCATGGTGGAGGAGAAAGGGGTTGCGCGGCCAGCGCTCCTTCTTGGAAAGCTCGTTCAGCTCGTCGGTCAGCATTTCGCCGGTTCCGCGGCTGTTGATGAAGATGAGATTGGTCCGCTCCCGGAAGACTCCGGCAATGTCGAGCGCCAGGTTTTCCAGAGCATTCCCA
>JAQGPE010000756.1 GCA_028293225.1 Akkermansiaceae bacterium
GCGGTTCGCTGGCCCACCAGGCCTGCATCACCGGGGATACCGTGGGGGATCCCTACAAGGATACTGCGGGACCGGCGGTGAATCCGATGATCAAAGTGGTGAACATTCTTGCCATCCTTCTGATCCCGGTGATTTTTGGGGCAGCGCGATGACGTCAAGGAGGTTGTCGTGACGCAACTTTCGGAGCATTTCCGAGTTCTCGTGGCGACCTCTCCTCCGTTCCCAGATGTTTTCCCGTTCAGACGCAAGCAGAGCCCGTTCCCTTCCCCACCGCGGCCCGTTCCAGGTCGCGGTTTTCTTCGCGGTCATCCATTATCTCTGTCTCATCGCCACCCTCACCTTAACGGTGTTGTGCGTGATGAATCCGCATCCGGATACGGCGACGCCGGTCTTTGCCGGAATCGGGGCGAGCATGTTCACGTGGTTCATCGCCTTCTTCCACCGCCGCTCCGCAAAATGCCCGCTCTGCAAAGGAACCCCTCTGCTGAACACGCGGGCCTCCACCCACTCGAAGGCGACGCGGATTTATCCGCTGAACCACGGCACCACGGCAGTGGTCAGCATCGTCTTCACCCAGCGCTTCCGCTGCATGTACTGCGGCACGCCCTTCGACCTGCTGAAGGCGCCGTCATCCCGCCACGGCGGACAGGACTGAGGGCCAGGCATCCCCCTCAGAGCGGAGACTCCGCCGGGTGGCCGTGTTCGGCGGCGCGGTGGGCGACCGGCGGGACGTATTTCTTCCAGTCCTGATTGCCGGTCTCGATCATCTGGCGGATGTCGCGGCCGGTGTAGCGGAACAGATCCGGATCGCCCGCAGGGACGTCCTTGATGCGGCCGTTTTCGATGAAGTGGCGGTAGAGATGGCGGTAGGCCTTTGGCGCGCGGAAATTCGTGGCCGTGACCAGTTCGCCGTTCTTGCGGTTCCGCCAGGGATAGACCAGCAGCGACACCCGGTTGCGGAACAGGCGGCCGAAGGACTCCAGCAGACCGCCGGCAAGGTTCTCCGCCCACTTCGGTTTGAAGAGCTCATTGAGCAGCCCGATGCTCAGCAGGATCCCCACCGGGCGCTCGGTGTAGCGGCTGAGATACGCGGCGATGCGATGGAACTCCGCACAACGGGAGACCAGCACCGTTTTCCCGAGAGCCTGCAGGCCGTCGCAGCGGTCGATGAAATCCACGTGGTCGATGACCCGCCCGCGCAGGAGATTGGCCATGGTCATTTCGCACAGCTCGATCGTCCGGACATCCTCCCCCGGTTCCAGTAAATCGCGAAAGACGGTGCGGGACTGCTCCAGCATCTCCAGGTGCAGGCGGCTGACCGGATCGAAGCTGCCGCGGAGCAGCAGGATGGGCCGCTTATAGAGTTCATCCGCCGCCTGGACGACCTCGCCGTCCGGCCGGAACATGGCGGCCTCGGTGAGGCCGGTTTCGACCAGTTGGAGCGCACAGAGACGGTTGTCGAAAAAGCCGTAGCCGTGGCCCTGGAACTTGAGGTAGTCCACCTCGACACGGCCGGGCCGGAGGCTCTCCGTGAGGGCGGAAACGAAGGCGCCCAAATGACCGCGGTGGCGGAAGGCGGCGTGGATCATGTTCACCCCCACCACCCCGAGCGCTTCCATCTGCTCCAGCGTCGAGACATCCAGCAGGCGGACGTGCATGTAGATGTCGGAGGGAGGATCGCCCGGCTTCAGCTGAAAGCGCACGCCCAGCCAGCCGTGGCACTCCGCGGTGTCGCGGTAGCCGCGGGCGCGGACGGTATTGCAGAAGGTGAAAAAGGTGGTGTTCGCTCCGCGCTTCGGCCCCAGGCGCTCTTCCAGGATGGAGAACTCATGGGTCATCATCTGCTGCAGACGCTGCCGCGACACGTAGCGTTCGCTCCGCCCGTAAATGGCGTCGCTCATGGTCATGTCGTAGGCGGAGATCGACTTCGCCACCATGCCTGCGGTGCCGGAGGCGCGGAAGAACCAGTTTGCGGTTTCCTGGCCGGCGCCGATTTCCGCGAAGGTCCCGTAGACCTGCGGATCGAGATTGAGCTCCTGGGCCTTGTCGTAGGTGTTCGCCATAAAAAAGTGGATCCTCAGGGTTCCAGCCAACCTTGGCCGAGGGTGCCCTCAATGATGACCTGGCTGTCGTTGCGGGCATTCTCAGGAAAGCGAAGGCGCAGCATCAGACGCACCCTGTCTTTCGCGTCAAACGGGCGGATTTCGGAATCGAGCGGACTCGCAAAGGTGGCGTAACCGTGGAGCGAGTCCTCTTTGTCCGGGGAGTCCAGGCGGTAAGACGACCACTCCGATTCGTTCGCGAAATCAAAGTTATAGTAGTCGGCCTTGGAGAGGATCACCCGGAAGAGCTTGGGTTCGGTCGGCTTCTGACGCCGGAAATCAGCCCAGCTCATTTCGGACCAACCCACCCATGATTCCCAATCCACCATTGGAGCCCCCCCTTCAACCAGCCGGAGCGCCAGCGAGCGCTTGGAGAAGTTTCCGGTGGTCACTTTAAACGCAACATATTTTGGGGTCACCGAAATCGAGTTTTTGTCGATCTCCTTGCACCCGGGAATTTCGTAAGGCTGGTCCTGCAGCATCTGCTGCCAGCGGGACCGGACGCGTTCCGGTTGGAAGACGAACTTGAGCGCCTCCTCCATCGTTTTCGCTTCGAGGAATCCCCGCACCGTTGGCTCGGAATCCCGCAAAATCCGAAGGCCGTCAACCTGGGTGTCTGGCTGGCTGTCCTTCTTGGCCGACGGAAGAGGAATCACCGGCACCGTGATCGCGACCGGAGCAGGGCGACCGGCGACGCGCGGCTTCAGCCAGAAGGCAAACCCCGCCAACAGGACGAGGCCTGCCACCGTCATCCCGACCAACAGGACGACCGAACTGGTCTCTCCGGCCTCTTCGGCATCGTCCACTTCCCCCTCGTGCGGATCCGCGGCTGCCGACGAAACGGCGGCCTTCACCAGCGGGGAAGTTTCCTCTCCTTCCGCAGGCAAACGCAACATCACATGACAGGATGGGCACACGGTCCCCTGGCCATCGTGATCCCTGGGGATGCGAAATACGAACCTGCACCCCGGACACACGAAGCTGTTCCACCGTCTTTTTGTGACCATCGTTTCCGACACGGCGGGAGAATGTCCGCGATCCGGTCCGGACGCAAGTGCCCAGCCCGGACGCGTCTTCCCCGATCATCTCGCGCCCTTCCGCCGCGGGCGGCAAATCACTTCGATTTCCGGCTGATCTGGATCGAGTAGGTGAAGCGGTCGCCGCGATAGTAGTTCAGGTTGAACTCGATCTTGCGGCCCTTCGCATCCTCGACCGACCGCCTTCTTTCCAGGATGGGCAGGCCGGGGTCGTACTGGAGCCGGGAGGCGATTTCCTCCAAGGCCGGGGTGGCCACGATCTCCTCGCGCGAGAGCTCGGCGTCGATCGAACTTTTCTTGCGGATCAAATCGTAGAGCGGCATCGAGAAATCGTCATCCACCGCCAGATTGGCCCGCGGGTGGAACCAGGAGATCGAGTAGACCGACGCGATCCCATTGTAGCCCCGCACGCGCGCCATCCGCAGCAGCAGCGTCTTTTCATCTTCCGGCAGCCCCAGGCCGCGCAGAACCTCCACGGGCGCCGCCGCCTTGGAGACTTCC
>JAQGPE010000762.1 GCA_028293225.1 Akkermansiaceae bacterium
ATCAGGCCGCGGATCACCATCGGACCCAATTCCATCATCGGCGCCGGCTCCGTGGTTGTCACGGACATCCCCGGCAATTCAGTTGCGGTCGGCGTGCCGGCCAGAGTGGTACGGGAGAATCTGAGACATGAGTGAAATCTACATGGCGGGGCCTTCGATCACCGAGCTCGAGGAGCGGATCGTGCTCGATGCGGTCCGCAATGGCTGGTATGGAAAGCAGGCCTACCACTACGTCGAAACGTTCGAGGCGGAATTCGCCAAGTACCACGACCGCAGGCACGCGCTGATGACGCCCAATTGCACGACGGCCCTGCACCTGCTGCTGGCGGGCCTTGGCATCGGCGAGGGCGACGAAGTGATCGTGCCGGACTGCACCTGGGTGGGCTCGACGGCCTGTGTCACTTATCAGCGGGCGACGACAGTTTTTGCCGACATCGACCCCATCCATTGGTGCCTGACGCCAGCGTCGATAGCGAAGGCCATCACCCCGCGCACCAAGGCCGTGATCGTGGTGGACCTGTTCGGAAACATGCCGGACTGGGACGGCATCAAGAAGCTGTGCGACGAACGCGGCATCCTGATGATCGAAGACGCGGCGGAGGCCCTGGGGTCGATCTACAGGGGCACTCGTGCCGGCAAATTCGGCGTGGGCTCCACCTTCAGTTTTCATCGGACCAAGACGATCACGACGGGCGAAGGGGGCATGCTGCTGCTGGACAACGAGGAGCTTTTCCAGCGATGCAAGTTCCTGCGTGACCACGGCCGCCAGCCCGGCACCTACTTCAATACCGAGATCACCTTCAAGTACATGCCGTTCAATGTGCAGGCGGCACTTGGCTATGCACAGTTCCAGCGCATCGACGAACTGGTCGGAAAGAAGCGTTGGATATGGAAAGGCTTCCGTGAACGGCTGGCGGACATCCCGGACATCCTGCTGAATCCGGAACCGGAAGGGGTGACGAACGGTGTCTGGGCGACGGCTTTGGTGTTCGGGCCGTCGCACGGGATGACGCGCGACATCGCGCTGGTCGAAATCCCAAAGCTTGGCCTTCCCGCCCGCCCTTTCTTCTATCCCTTGAGCTCCCTGCCCGCTTACCCCGGACGCGAGCCGGAAGGCAGGAAGAACAACCCCATCGCGTACCACACGTCCGAACACGGGATCAACCTGCCTTGCGCCCTCAACCTCACCGAGCACGACCTGGACGCCGTATCCAAGGGCCTCCATACGCTGCTTGGCCGCTGATGGGAGACGCAATGGCATTCCTTCGGGAGCCCACATGACCGAGGCGACGCCCATCTGCTTCAACAGCATCGAAGCACCCAGTGGCGTGCTTTGCGCGTACGAAAGCGGCAAGGAGGTGCCCTTCGTCATGCAACGCGTATTCACGGTCTCTGCGCCTGCGGGCAACGCAAGAGGTGACCACGCCCACCGCCAATGCACGCAACTGCTGGTTTGCGTCTCAGGAAAGATTCGTGTCAGCTGCGACAACGGGCACTCCGTCAAGGAATATCTGCTGGACAACATGGGTGCTGGCCTGCTGGTTCCGCCGGGGGTGTGGGCGCGGCAGGAATATCTGCGAGACGGCGCCGTCCTGATGGTGCTTTGCGATCGCGGATATGAAGCCGAGGATTACATCCGCGACTACGGCGAATTCAAAGAATTTCTAGGACTACAGGAATCAAGATGACAGACGAATCGATGGCAGCGCATCAGGCCAAGACGATCCTTTCAAAGGAAGAGTTCATCGCGCTGAACGAAAAGTCCGCGCATGAAATGAGTGCGGACCAGCAACTCCAGGGCAAGGCACTCGAGGTGCTGGTGGAAGCAGACCGCCACCGGTGGATCCACCAGAGCCAGTGGATGGGTGAGCCGTTGCTGAACCTGCCGCAGGACATGTTCGCGATCCAGGACATCATCTGGCGAACGCGGCCGGACTTTGTGATCGAGGTGGGCGTGGCCTGGGGCGGAGGCATGCTGTTCGAAGCCACGTTGCTGGAGGTCCTGGGCGGCCAGAAGGTCATCGGCATCGACATCTTCATCCCGCCGGACCTGCGCGAACGTTTGCGCAGCCACGGCAAGCTCTCGGAGCGGCTCGTGCTCATCGAAGGCAGCAGCACGTCCCCCGAAACCCTGGCCCAGGTCAAGGACCTGCTCGGCGGCTCGCGCAAGGTGCTGGTGATCCTGGACTCGTACCACACCCACGCGCACGTCCTCAATGAATTGCGCTCGTTCGCGCCCTTCATCGGCAAGGGCCAGTACCTGATCTGCGGCGATACAGTCGTCGAGCGGATTCCTCCCCAGGTTCACCGCACCCGACCATGGGGGCCGGGCAACAACCCCGCCACGGCGGTCAAGGAGTTCCTCGCAGAGAACAACCGTTTCGTCGTGGACCACAAGATCGACGAGCGGCTCCTTCTCTCGTGCCATCCCGGCGGATACCTGCGCGCAGAGGCATGACTGGTTCGCTCGCCGGAAACAACGCCCCGTGGTCGCGATGCCGAATGCAGACAAGACGGACAAGAAAATGAAGATAGTCATTACCGGTGCCCTTGGGCATATCGGCTCCTATGTCGTCCGCGACCTCGCGCACCAGTTTCCCGGCGCGGAGATCGTGATGATCGACAACATGATGACGCAGCGTTTCGCATCGCTGTTCAACCTGCCGGCGATCGGCCGGTATCGGTTCGTGGACGCCGACGTCACCAAGATGGACCTGCTGCCGGTGTTCGAGGGTGCGCACACCGTTGTCCATCTTGCTGCCATCACGGATGCGGCGGGAAGCTTCGACAAAGGGGCCGAACTCGAAGCGAACAACTTCCAGGCGACGTCGAAGGTGGCGCATGCGTGCCTCGCAGTGGGAGCCCGGTTGATCGCGCCCTCTTCCACCAGCGTGTATGGCACCCAGGAAGAAGTGGTGTCAGAGGACTGCTCCCCTGACGAGTTGAAGCCGCAAAGCCCTTACGCGGTCACCAAGCTGAAAGAGGAGCGACTGATCGGGCAGCTTTGCTCCGACTCCGGGCTCAAGGCGATCTCCTGCCGTTTCGGAACCATCTTTGGCGCTTCCGTCGGTATGCGGTTCCACACCGCGGTCAACAAGTTCTGCTGGCAAGCAGCGATGGGCCTGCCAATCACCGTCTGGAGTACCGCGTACGACCAGAAGCGCCCGTACCTCGACCTCTCCGACGCTTCGCGGGCCATCGCCTTCATCATCCGCAAGGATCTCTTCAACGGACGCGTTTACAACGTACTTACGCACAACGCCACCGTGCGGCAGATCGTGGACACGATCCGAGAGTTCGTGCCGGAGCTGCAGGTGAGCTTTGTGGACAGCAAGATCATGAACCAGCTCTCGTACGAAGTGTCGTGCGAGCGATTCTTATCGGAAGGCTTCATGTTCGCGGGCGACCTGCGGCGCGGCGTCGGGGAAACCATCAGCCTTCTGCGGCAAGCGAACCGGTGATGGCCCGCCAGGCCTGTGTGGACTCGGCGCAAGAGGCGCTGCCGCGATGAACAGCGAGCTCACCGTTATCCTGACCTTGCGCGGCCGGCACCTCCACACTTTGCGCTGGATGTGGCATGCCAACCGCACCAAGTTTCCGTTCCATATCATCATCGCGGATGGTGAGGTTCATGCGAGCGTGGATCGCGTGCTTTCGGATGCCGCAAACTTCCCGAATCTGAGCTACGAATATCATCGGCATCGCGACCTGTCCTTCACCGACTTCTATCGGAAATGCTCGGAAACGGTGCGCCGGGTGAAAACCAAGTACGTGATGATGTCCGACAACGACGACTTTCCGATCGTCGCCGGTATCCGCAAGAGCATCGCGTTTTTGGATGCCAAGCCGGAGTACGTTTCCGCGGGTGGAGAAATTCCGAATTTCACCGTGATTCCGCGGACGCCGTCGGATGAGAATGTCGTAGGCGCAATGGTGAATCTCAGCTTTGGGTATGTTCAGGGTGTACACGACATCGCATTCCCGTCAACGGCGGAGCGCGTGATGGATGTGGTGAGTAACTACCATGTGACCTATTACCACGTCGTTCGAACAGAGGCCCTCAGGTTAATCTTTGAGGAGGCTGAAAACCATAACTTCTCAGACCTAAGCGTCCATGAGTTCTTTTGTGCCGCGCGGACTGTGATGCTCGGCAAAGTGAAGTCCGACCCCGCTGTGATTTCCTACATCCGCCAGACGGGAACCTCTATGTTGTCGACCTATTACAAGGATTGGGTGCATCACCTGCTCCGCACCAATCTTCCCCGCGACTATCGTCAGCTGGCTGCAACATTGGCAGGTGAGGTTCATCGGCTGGAGGGCGCGGATGCAAACGAATTCCAGGATCGCATCCTAGACCTGTACGCGGCACGCCTGCGACACCAGCTCGGACACATGATGATGCGGCACCGTTTTCCCAAGCTGTACCGAATCAAGCGCCGGCTTGGGTGGCTTCGAAAATTCATCAGTCTCCCGCAAGGTTTCCAAGACCTCTTGTGTACTCGGAGATTCTGGTCGGAGTTGTCCCGCGACTGCCCGGATCAAGCGTTGCTGTCGCAGTACCGGGTGGAATTTTCCGAGGCCAAGGGTTCGCTTCAAGGCGATGCATTCC
>JAQGPE010000161.1 GCA_028293225.1 Akkermansiaceae bacterium
ACGGCTCCAGCGGCGTCACGGTGATTCACGAACTGCAGGTCTTCGGCTCGCCCTCTTCGTCCAGCCCGCCTTCCTATTCCACCTTGGCCGAAACCAATCACCTCTCGGGAGATGACGCCTTGCCGGAGGCCGACCCCAATCACAACGGCATCTCGAACCTGCTCGAATATGCCCTCGGTGGAAATCCCGTCGATCCCGCCGCCGCCGTCGCCATCCTGCCGGCTTTCCAGGTAACCTCCGGCGAGTCCGGTTTCTCCTTCACCCGCTATCGGGACCGGACCGACATCGACCTGAGCGTCGAAGCCAGCCTGGACCTCATCGCCTGGACCGAAATCGCCAGGAGCACCCGCGGAGGCGCTTTCACCACCAGCACCGCAGGCATATCGGTCATCGAGTCAGGCTCCGGAAATGGAGTTCCCGTCCAGGTGAAGATCGCCGCCGTCCCGGCTGCTTCGTCCCGCTTCCTGCGCCTGAAGGTCATCCCTTGAAAAAGGAAAGAGCCCGGCCCTTCATCAAGCGCCGGGCTCTCCTCCTTTCGGACGTTACTCTCCCTGGCAGCCTCCTTTGGCGGCTTCCAGGATCTCCTCGGGGGACAGATCCTTGATGTGGGTCGCAATCGACCACTGATGGCCGAAGGGATCGTCGACCCGGCTGTAGCGATCTCCCCAGAACTGGTCGGCCGGTGGCATCACCTCCGTCGCGCCCGCTTTCACCGCCTGGGCGAAGACCGCGTCCACATCGTCCACCATCAGGTGGATCGTCACCGGCGAACCGCCGATCGCCTTCGGTCCCAGACAATTCCAATCGGGCATCTCATCGACCAGCATGACCAGCGAGTCGCCGATCCGTACGCTGGCGTGCATCAGCTTCCCGTTGGGTGCCGGCACGCGCATGAATTCCACCGCGCCGAAGGCTGCCTTGTAGAATTCGATCGCTTCCGCCGCGCCATCGCAGATCAGGTGCGGGGTCACGGTGTGCATGCCTTCGGGACGGGTCTTGTTTTCGTTGTTGGAGCTCATTGGATGGTTGGTGGAGTGAAAGGGAATCCGTCTTTTTGACCGGATCTTCAAAACAACGACGAACGGCCGGACGCGATCAGGACATCCAGGACGTAAATTTCAGATTTTTTCCAATCCCGGATGCCTGCATCCCTTCCGCCCGCCCGGCTCCTTCTCCGTCATCGCTCGCTCGCGTAGAGGATGATCCTTGATTTCGCGCACTATCCATCTACTCTTCACAGGTTATGGCTGGATACTACCAATTGAAGAAGGGCAACAGTGGCAAATACAGTTTCAATCTCGTCGCTGGCAACCACGAGGTGATCCTGGTCAGTGAAAGCTACGCCGCGAAATCCGGTGCGGAAGGAGGCATTGCCTCGGTCCAAAAGAACGGCTCCGATGCCGCCCATTTCGAAAAGCGCGTTTCGTCAAAGCAGCAGCCCTATTTTGTCCTCAAAGCGGGCAATGGCGCGATCATCGGCACCAGCGAAATGTATTCCGCCGACGCCGCCCGCGACAACGGCATCGAGTCCGTGAAGAAAAACTCTCCGGCCACCGAGATCAAAGATCTCACCGGCGAACCGTAGAGCCGATCCGCCCAATGCTGTGCAGAGTGCTTGAGGCGTACCAGCCTCAGATAGGAAGCCCACGGCCTCCGGCCGCAAATTTTCGAACTTACTTTGGCCTGCGCCTCATGCTGGCCAAGTGGCTGACACGTCCCGTGGCTGCTCTGAAAATCCACGGCCCTCGGCCGCACTTCAAAGAGCGCCGCAGGTGCGAAATATGGCAGCCACGGGCGCCCCCTCACGCCTCTAACTTCACCACCTCCCGAGGCGCCCGCTCCCCTCAGCGCGTCCGATTCTCCCTCCCTCCGGTCTAGCGTCTGACGTCTTCCAGTCTGACGTCTCCCGCAGGGCCTCTTTGCGCTTCCCACAATGGCGCATTCACCCCTTTTGGCTCTCAATCCCTCGATGAGCCTCTTCTTCCGATTCAGTCCCGGCCAATCCCGCGCGCCCGCCTCACCCACCGCTCGTTTCGCAAAATCCCCTGGCAAACCTCACCCGGCGACCCTCGATCTCTCTCTGGGTGATTCTCGCGAACGATCAAAAAGCCTGATAAACCTCACCCATCGCGTCCTCGATCCTCCTCCGGGTGACTCTCACGAGCCGGCAAAAATCCTGTCAAACCTCACCCAGACCGTCTGCCGGTCTTTGAAATAGAGCGACTCCGCCACGGAAATCCGCAATCGTCACTCACGCGCCTTGCCCTCCCCCCGTCGGCGGCTAGCATCCACCGCTCCCGAAGGCCATTTGCCCCACATGAACCGCATTTTCGTCGAGAAGAAGCCCGAATTCAACGCCGAGGCGCGCCACCTGCTGCACGATCTCCGCGAGTCCCTGGACCTGCAGACCCTCACCGGCGTTCGCATCATCCAGCGCTACGATCTCGACGGCGTCTCAGACGAACAGTTCGACCAGGCCGTGAAGCTGGTCCTTTCCGAACCCCAGGTCGACCGGGTGACCCGTGATCTCCCCACCGCCTCCGGCGAGCAGGCCTTCGCGGTGGAATACCTGCCCGGCCAGTTCGACCAGCGCGCCGACTCCGCCGCCCAGTGCGTCCAGATTCTTACCGGCCAGGAGCGCCCTCTCGTCTCCTCCGCCAAGGTGGTGGTGCTGACCGGCAACCTCTCCGCGGATGACGTCTCCCGGATCAAATCCTTCGTCATCAACGCCGTCGATTCCCACGAGGCCCGCCTCGATCTGCCGGAAACCCTGCAGACGAAAATCCCGGTCCCGGCCGATGTCGCCACCCTGACCGGTTTCACCAGTCATCCGGCCGAAACGCTTGCAGCCCTCCGCAAGGAACTCGGCCTGGCCATGTCGGACGCCGACCTCGCCTTCTGCCAAACCTACTTCCGCGACGAGGAGCAGCGCGACCCGAGCCTTACCGAGGTGAAGATGCTCGACACCTACTGGTCCGACCACTGCCGCCACACCACTTTCCTGACCCGCATCGACGAGGTCACTTTCGATCCCGGCACGGAGCCGGTCCAGCGCGCCTGGCAGGCCTATCAGGCCACCCGCGACACGGTCTTCGGCCCGGATACGACCCGCCCCATCACCCTGATGGACATCGCCCTCATCGGCATGCGGGAGCTGAGGAAATCCGGTGAACTCGACAACCTGGAAGTCTCCGAGGAAGTCAACGCGGCTTCGATCGTCGTGCCGGTCGAAATCACCAGCGACGCCGGAACCACCGCCAGCGAGGAGTGGCTGGTGATGTTCAAAAACGAGACCCACAATCACCCGACCGAGATCGAGCCCTTCGGCGGCGCCGCCACCTGCCTCGGCGGCTGCATCCGTGACCCGCTTTCTGGCCGTTCCTATGTCTACCAGGCCATGCGCGTGACCGGGGCAGGGGACCCGCTCCAGCCTTTCGCCGAGACCCTTCCCGGCAAGCTTCCCCAAAAGAAGATCTGCCAGGTCGCCGCCCACGGCTACTCGTCGTATGGCAACCAGATCGGCCTCGCCACCGGCCAGGTCGCGGAAATCTATCACCCCGGCTACGTCGCCAAGCGCCTGGAAATCGGCGCGGTCGTCGCCGCCGCACCTCGCTCGCAGGTCTTCCGCGGCAGCCCGTCGCCCGGCGATGTGATCCTGCTCATCGGCGGTCGCACCGGTCGCGATGGCGTCGGCGGCGCCACCGGCTCCTCGAAGGAGCACACCGACACCGCCCTTGAAAACTCGGCGGAGGTCCAAAAGGGCGACGCCCCCACCGAGCGCAAGATCCAGCGCCTGTTCCGCAACCCGGAGCTGACGAAAAAGATCAAGATCTGCAACGACTTCGGCGCTGGCGGGGTGTCCGTCGCGATCGGCGAAATCGCCCCTTCGCTCGAGATCGATCTCGATGCCGTGCCGAAGAAATACGAAGGCCTCGACGGCACGGAACTCGCGATTTCGGAGTCCCAGGAACGCATGGCCGTTTGCATCGATCCTGCCGATGCCGCCTATTTCATCGCCGAGTCCGACAAGGAAAACCTGGAGTGCGTCCACGTCGCCGACGTCACCGACACCGGCCGCCTGCGCATGAAATGGCGTGGCAAAACCATCGTCGATCTCAGCCGCGCCTTCCTCGACACCAATGGCGTCCAGCAGACCGCGCAGATTCACGTCGCCGCTCCCCAAGGCTTCTTCCAGGCCAGCGTCACCAATCACCAGTCGCCCACCGCGCTGCTCTCGGATCTCAGCCATTGCTCGCAAAAGGGCCTCGGCGAACGCTTCGACTCTTCGGTCGGCGCAGGCACCGTCCTGTGGCCGTTCGGTGGCAGGAACCAGCTGACCCCGCCCGACGCGATGGTCGCCAAGTTGCCCCTGCTGGAAGGCAATACCGATGCGTGCACCTACATGAGCTGGGGCTTCAATCCCTACCTCTCCGCCTGGTCGCCCTTCCACGGTGCCGTCCACGCCATCACCGAGTCGGTCTGCAAGGCCGTCGCGGCTGGCGCCCGTCTCTCCGACATCCGCCTGACCCTTCAGGAATACTTCCCGAAGCTCGGCACCGATCCCTCCCGCTGGGGCCTGCCGTTCGCAGCCCTGCTCGGCGCTTTCCACGCCCAGCACAGCCTGCGTCTCGCCGCGATTGGCGGAAAGGACTCCATGTCCGGCTCGTTCAACGACCTGGACGTTCCGCCGACGCTGGTCTCCTTCGCGCTCGCACCCGGCCTCGCCACGCTGGCGATCTCTCCGGAGTTCAAGCGCGCCGGCAGTACGCTGTCCTTCGTGGAAGTGACCCGCGATGATGACCAGCTCCCGGATTTCCCGCGCCTCATGGAGGTGGCGGAACTGCTCCATCAGCTCAACCGCGACGGACGAATCCTCTCGCTGCGCGCCCTCGGTTCCGGCGGCATCCTGCACGCCCTCGCGACCGGCGCCTTCGGCAACGGCATCGGCGCGGAAATCACTTCCGGCGTCGATCTCTATGCCGAACGCTACGTCTCTTTCCTGATCGAACACGAGGGCGGCCTGCCCGACGAACTCGGGGTCGAAACGCTCGGCCACACCATTGCCGAAGAGCAGCTCATCCTCTCCGGTGAAATCTTCGCGCTCGCCGACCTCCAGGCCGCCTGGACCGGCAAGCTGGAGCCGGTCTACCCGACCCGCCCGGACGTCGAGCCGCAGATGATCGAGGTCGCCGTTCCCACGACGATTCCAGCCCCTGCCACTCGCAAGGCCGCAGCCTCCACCGCAAAGCCCCGCGTCTTCATCCCGGCCTTCCCGGGCACCAACAGCGAATACGACACCGCCAAAGCCTTCCGCGAGGCCGGTGCGATCCCGGAGATCAACGTCTTCCGCAACCTCAGCTCACGCCACATCGACGAGTCGCTGGAAGCCTTCGCCGCCAGCATCCGCCAGTCGCAGATCGTGGTCTTCCCGGGCGGCTTCAGCGCCGGGGACGAACCGGATGGCTCGGCCAAGTTCATCGCCACCGTCATCCGCAATCCTCGCGTCGCCGACGCCATCATGGATCTGGTCAAGAACCGCGACGGCCTGATCCTTGGTATCTGCAACGGCTTCCAGGCTCTCATCAAAACCGGCTTGGTGCCGTATGGCGAGATCCGCGATCCGGAGGCCGATGCCCCAACGCTGACCTTCAACGGCATCGGCCGCCACATGTCGGCCTACGTCACCACTCAGGTGACCAGCACCTTGTCGCCGTGGCTTTCGACCATGCAGACCGGCGATCTCCACACCGTGCCGATTTCCCACGGCGAAGGCCGCTTCCTCGCCAGCGCTGAAGTCATCGCGGACCTCGCCCGCAACGGTCAGATCACCACCCGCTACGTCGATCCCTCCGGCCAGCCGTCGATGGACATCGCCTACAACTCGAACAGCTCGGCCTGGGCGATCGAGGGCCTCACCAGCCCCTGCGGCCGGATCTTCGGCAAGATGGCCCATACGGAGCGCAGCGGCGTCAGCGTCGGCCGCAATATCCCCGGCGAGAAGCACCAGCCGCTCTTCAAGGCCGGCGTCAACTGGTTCGCCTGATCGTCATTGCCTCACAGCGCCCTTGTCACCCAGCTCTTCAGCAGGAAATCTCCGCCCGCCCATGAATCGTATCGACGCCGCCTTTGCCCGCCTCCAGTCCGAAGGAAAGAAAGCCTTCGTCGCGTACGTCGCAGCCGGCGATCCATCCTTCGAAGCCTCCCTTGAGGTGATCAAAGCCTTGGCCGATGCCGGCTCGGACATCATCGAACTGGGCCTGCCGTTCTCTGATCCTCTCGCTGACGGCATCGTCAACCAGATGGCTGCCGACCGCGCGCTCAAATCCGGCATGACCACCCCTCGTTCGCTGGAGCTGATCCGCCGCTTCCGCGAAACGCATCAGACCCCGATCGTCCTCTTCACCTACGGCTACGAAGCCTTCCATCGCGATGTCGTGGCCGCCGGCGCCGACGGGATCCTGCTGCTCGACCTGCCGCCGGATGAAGCGGCCTCCGACAGCACGCTCGCGGGCGAGCAGGGCCTGAAGCACATCCGCCTCATCGCCCCGACCACGCCCGATGACCGTGTCGGCCTGCTGGCCAAGTCCTCCAGCGGCTTCATCTACGCCCTCTCCCGTACCGGAGTCACCGGAGCCCATGGCGTCCCCTCCGAAGGCATCGGCGCCCAGGTCGCCAAGATCAAGAGCCACACCACCACTCCGGTCTGCGTCGGCTTCGGCATCACCACTCCCGACCAGGCCGCGATGGTCGCCAAATCGGCTGACGGCGTGATCGTCGGCTCCGCCATCGTCAAGCAGGTCGAACTGCACCCCAGCCGCGCCGCCGAGGCCGTCCGCGACTTCGTCGCCCCCCTCATCGCCGCCACCAAGGGAGTTTAGCATCATCGCGCAAAGCGCGCACGACGGTCGCTCGCGACCGCCTCCGGCACGCGGGACGCGCCTCGCGATCCCCGCAGATCCCAGCGCCTCCAACGACGGAGGAGGGACCCCTCTACTTCGATCTCAACCGATAGAGCTTCCCGGCCCCAACCCGTTGCGCCGCATAGATCCCTTTCTGCCCACTGCAAAGGTAGGCCACGAAGCAAGCGACCCCGGCCGGTACGCCCAGCCCTGCCCCAAACAGCTCCATCCCCATCAGCGTGCAGGCAAGCGGTGTATTCGTCGCTCCGGCAAAGATCGCCACAAACCCCAGCGCCGCAAACAGATCCAGCGGCGCGCCCAGCAGCCCCGCGATCCCATTCCCCAGTGCCGCCCCGATGAAGAACAGCGGCGTCACCTCCCCCCCTTTGAATCCGCTGCTCAGCGTCACCACCGTGAACACCAGCTTCCACAACCAAGCCCACGGATGCACCTCGGCCGAGGTAAAGAACGACGGCAGCGTGATCGCCCCCGCATGACTCCCTTCGACTCCCAGCCCAAGATAGTCCGGCGTCCCCGCCACAAAGAACAGCCCGATCACCACAACCCCGCCGATCAAGGGCCGCAAAAGAGGACTCGGCACCTTCGCCTTCAAAAACGAGCCACCCGTGTGGGAAAGCCACGCAAACAACCGGGCCGCCAACCCGAACGCCACCGCGGCCGCCAGGATCTTCGGAATCAGCGTCCAGTGCTGCCGGAACAAAAACGCCGGATCTGCCGCCCCGT